>CAIKYI010000543.1 GCA_903831545.1 uncultured Methylobacter sp.
CAGTTGCCTGAACAATTGTACAGTGCAGTAGCCAATGCCTATTTGCTATGCCGTATTGTTGATACCATAGAAGACGAAGTTTCTCTTTCCGCACAACAAAAAAAATATTTTTGCTCAGAATTCATTCAGGTAGTAAAAACCGGTGAAAACTCAGAATCGTTTGCAGTAGAACTGGCTCCCTTACTATCTTTGCAAACCATACCTGCAGAACACACCCTGATTCATGTGTTACCACGGGTTATTCAAATTACACACAAATTTGATCCCGCTCAAATTGACGCCCTGGCTTCCTGCGTAGAAACCATGGCTGAAGGTATGCCGATTTATCAGGCACTGGATCTTAAAGGTGGCCTACCAACACTTGCGGACATGGATAGTTATTGTTATTACGTCGCCGGCTGTGTCGGGGAAATGCTGGCCAAGCTTTTTTGTCATTACTCTCCAGAAATAGCGCATCACAAAGACGAACTAATGACGCTATCCGTGTCTTTTGGCCAGGGCCTGCAAATGACCAATATTTTAAAAGATATTTGGGATGACGCCGGGCGTGGTGTTTGTTGGCTACCGCAAGATATTTTTACCGAAACAGGGTTTGAGCTTAATAATCTGACACCAGAAACCAATGATCAAAATTTCCGAAAAGGACTGGAACATCTGATCAGCATTGCCCATGAACATTTGCACAATGCGCTTAAATATACACAGCTCATTCCATCCCATGAAACAGGCATCAGGAATTTTTGTCTTTGGGCGTTGGGAATGGCAATTTTAACTTTAAAAAAAATCAAACAAAATCTTGATTTCAATCATTCAGACCAAGTCAAAATTACTCGTAAAAGCGTAAAGGCAACTATCCTTGCGACACGCTTAACGGGGCGCAATAACACAATGCTGAGCCTACTTTTTAATTTAACAAGTCGTGAACTTAAAACTCGCGACTGGACATATTCAACACTATCCTCAAAAGACAACATAAAATTTTAAGGACGCACCCCAATGTTTAACGAATCCAACGCAGAGATGACTATAGGCAAACTTTCGAACTCATCGAATACTGCCGCCAACTATTCGAATAATCTGAATCTGGCTATCAGCAAAGCCCAGGAAAAATTATTAAGCCTGCAAGACAAGGATGGCTATTGGGTATTCGAACTGGAAGCAGATTGTTCGATACCCTCAGAATACATCATGCTGATGCACTACCTCGGCGAAATTGATCTGCCGTTACAAGCTAAAATTGCCAATTATTTAAGATCACGTCAATCCAAGGATGGCAGTTATCCACTATTTACCGGCGGAGCTGGCGATATAAGTTGCAGCGTAAAAGTCTACTTTGCACTGAAAATGGCCGGCGATTCAATTGAAGCGCCCCATATGACCCTACTCAGAGATTACATTCTCAGCCAAGGCGGAGCAGCCAAAGCCAATGTTTTTACGCGCATTGCACTGGCGATTTTCAAACAAATTCCCTGGCGTGGCGTTCCTTATATTCCTGTCGAAATCATGCTGTTTCCAAGCTGGTTTCCTTTCCATTTGGATAAAGTATCTTATTGGTCCAGGACCGTCATGGTGCCGTTATTCATTCTTTGCACCTTGAAAGCTTCTGCAAAAAATCCTGACAACATTAGCATTCTGGAACTTTTCATAACGCATCCCGATGAAGAACAACATTACTTCCCGGAAAGAACAATATTAAATAAAATCTTTTTGGGACTGGATAAACTGGGCCTGGCAACTCGGCCATTAATTCCCAAAAAGGCCCATAACCTGGCCATTGAAAAAGCCAAAAACTGGTTTATTGAACGCCTGAATGGTGAAGATGGCTTGGGTGGAATTTTTCCGGCAATGGTTTCTTCTTATCAGGCCATGTTGCTATTGGGCATGCCAGCCGATCATGAGCATGTCGTTACCGCACGCAAAGCAATAGACAAATTACTGGTCATCAATGAGCATGATGCCTATTGTCAACCCTGTTTGTCTCCGGTTTGGGATACAGCGCTGGCCGCACTGGCTCTTCAGGAAGCGGACAAAGAAGGCAACGGACAACACCTGATTCGCGCTTACGACTGGCTTAAAAGCAAACAACTGTCCGATGAACCAGGTGACTGGAGAATTACCAAGCCCGATTTGGAAGGCGGTGGCTGGGCATTTCAATTTGAAAACCCCCATTACCCTGATGTTGACGACACTGCTGTAGTTGCCTTTGCAATGGCTGATTCCAATTTACCGCACCTGCAAGAATCAATACATCGCGCAACTCGCTGGATAGTCGGCATGCAATCAAAAAACGGTGGTTATGGCGCGTTTGATGTCGATAACACCTGTTATTACCTGAATGA
>CAIKYI010000544.1 GCA_903831545.1 uncultured Methylobacter sp.
CAGCTTTCGGGAACCCGACCGTGTACATGGAAAAGTTTCTGGAAGACCCAAGACACATTGAATTTCAAGTCATGGCTGACTCACATGGCAACGCCATCCATTTAGGTGAGCGTGACTGCTCCATGCAACGCCGTCATCAAAAAGTCGTTGAAGAAGCGCCAGCTCCCGGCATAACCGAAGAACAACGCAAAACAATTGGCGAACGTTGCGCTAAAGCCTGTGTCGATATTGGCTACCTGGGCGCGGGTACATTTGAATTTTTGTATGAAAAAGGCAATTTCTATTTTATTGAGATGAACACTCGTGTTCAGGTTGAACATCCGGTGACTGAAATGGTAACGGGATTTGATATCGTCAAAGAACAACTCCGCATTGCGGCAGGCGAACCATTGTCCATTACCCAGGATCAGGTAAAAATCCAGGGCCATGCCATTGAATGTCGCTTAAATGCGGAAGATCCAAAAACCTTTATGCCCTGCCCCGGCACCATAGATCAGTTCCACATGCCTGGAGGCCCTGGAATCCGCTGTGAAACTCATATTTACAATGGTTATAAAGTACCGCCTTATTATGATTCCATGATCGGTAAACTGATTGCCCATGGTGAAGATCGCAAAAGCGCAATAGCCAGAATGAATACCGCCTTAAGCGAAATTATCATTGACGGTATTAAAACCAACATTCCGTTACAACACGACATCATGAATGACAGTGCCTTTGCTGCTGGCGGGCAAAACATTCATTATCTGGAAAAAAAGCTGGGGATTTATTAAGCTCACCACAAAGCTTTGGAGTCACGTTGGGCATGCTGTCCATACCCAGCGTGACTTAACGAGGTAAGGTATGCATCGCATACCTTTATTGAAATTGACATGGTTTTGAAGATGGTACGCGATGTCTACCCTACTTGACTTAAGCATTTAGGGCATACCAAGAGCAAGATATGAACCATCAAGTTACAACACGTATTCTTATCTGGAATAAAATTCGTAACGTTTTTTTCGTTGAAGTTGGAAGAAAATTCACGAGATATAATCTTCCAAAACCCTATTTTTGAACAACTTGAAAATGGGCACTACAAAACCTTGAGTTCAGATTACAACTCTGTGGGACCTGTTTTCAGGAAAAGTTAACAGGTGAAGGGACGAAATTCAGGAGAGAAACAACCACAATTTTCTAAATACGTTGAAAAATAAAAACTACGTTTAATACATATTTACACTGACCAATTATGGAATCCGTGTAAATCCATCCTGATCCGTGTCATCCGCGCTCCCTTTTTTTATCTTTTTAAAATATTTCACATGACCTGGCACCAAATCACCGTTATCACCACTGAAAACCTTGCCCCACGAATTGCCGACTTCTTCGACAATCTGGGTGCCGTGTCTGTTACTTACATGGATGCCGAAGACGAGCCGGTTTACGAACCGGCTATCGGCGAAACCAAAATATGGAGCAACACCGAGGTCATTGCGCTTTATGAAATAGATGCGGACCCGGTACTGATCAAAACCAGGCTTTACGCCCAGTTTAAGACAGAGCAATTACACAATTATCGTTATGAAATTGTCGAAGATCAGGAATGGGAACGCGCCTGGATGGAGTTTTACAAACCGATGAAGTTTGCCGAAAAACTTTGGGTCTGTCCAACCGATCAGGAACAACATGAATCCGGCACCGTTTGCCTGACCCTCGATCCGGGCCTTGCTTTTGGCACCGGCACCCATCCGACGACGGCTTTATGCCTTGAATGGCTGGCCAGCCATGAACTGGCCGGTAAAACTGTTATCGATTATGGTTGTGGCTCAGGGATCTTGGCAGTTGCGGGCATTTTATTAGGAGCCAAAGAAGCGCATGCCGTAGATATTGATCCCCAAGCGATAACCGCAACACAAAGCAATGCCTTAAAAAACAAGGTAGAAGACAAAATAACCTGCTATCTGCCAGAACAGTTTGTCCCGTTTCATGCTGATATAGTGTTGGCTAATATTCTGGCAAAACCGTTAATTGAAATGGCGGAACAAATTTCCAATCTGGTTGCACCCGGCGGCCAACTGGTTTTATCCGGCATCTTGTACGAACAAGCCGAGTCAGTAATGAGCGCTTACCAACAATACATCATTTTCAACGCGCCTGTGCAACAGGAAGACTGGATCAGACTTGACGGCATAAAACGGTAATTTATACCATTGTGCTTGTATCATGTTGAACCAGAAATTTTGGGTTACGCTATCGCTAGGCAATAGCTCCTGCATTGCTCTACCTCCAGCAACCATGCAGTCGTAACCCAACCTACAACCCTTTAATCATATTTAACGCTAATGGCTCATCCAGAAATTTATTTAAAAAAGAACGAAGACAAACGTCTGCGTAAAGGCCATTTATGGGTTTTTAGTAACGAAGTCGATACTAAACGATCGCCACTTGAACAATTTACCGCAGGTGATTTGGTTCAGGTAAAAAGTGACGATGGCAAAGTACTTGGAACGGCTTATATCAACCCTCAAGCTTTGATTTGTGCAAGATTACTCTCAAGAAAACCCAATCTGAAATGCGGAGCCAATTTTTTTAAAGAGCGCTTGACCACTGCGCTGGCACTACGCGAAAAACTTTTTGACCTGCCCTTCTACAGACTGGTTTTTGGTGAAAGTGACGGCTTGCCCGGTCTAGTTATCGACCGTTTCGGGTCGGTACTGTCGGTGCAAATTACCACTGCCGGCATAGAGTTGCGTAAAGAAGCACTTTTTTCTGCTTTAATTGAATTACTAAGTCCAGAAGCTATTATTCTGAAAAACGATAATAGCCAGCGCCAACAGGAAGGCCTAAGCCTGGAATCAGAAATCGCCCACGGCAATCTTCCCGAGTCGCTAATCATTCAAGAAAATGGTTCCCGTTTTAAAATCAACATTCTGGAAGGACAAAAAACCGGCTGGTTTTACGATCACCGTGCCAGCCGGGCTCAATTAGCCGGTATTGCCAAAAACCAGCGAGTATTAGACTTATTTTCTTATACAGGAGCCTGGGGCATTCCTGCCGCGATTGCTGGCGCATTGGACGTTACTTGTGTAGATGCGTCAGAAAGCGCAATGGCCCTGGCATCTGAAAACGCAGCTTTAAATAATATTCAGGATAAAATGCATTTTGTACGTAGCGATGTGTTTGAGTTTTTAAAGCAAGCTCGTCTGGAAAACCAACTCTATGATATTATCGTTCTTGATCCTCCTGCTTTAATTAAACGCAAAAAAGATTTCAAACAAGGCTATGAAGCTTATCGCCGTTTGAATCACCTGGCTTTGCAAGTACTATCCAAAAATGGCATATTAGTCTCTGCATCTTGCTCGCATCACCTGAGCCGTGAAAACTTGCATGAGATTTTACGTTCGTCAGGGCGTCATATTGACCGTCATCTGGTATTTTTTGCAAGTGGCGGACAAGGACCGGATCATCCTATCGACCCTGCAGCTCCAGAGACTGAATACTTAAAAACTTTTTTTTGCTCTGTTTCATCAAGCTTATAAAATATGAGGTGTTTCTATGACCCCTGAAAAAGATAAGGAACCCTGCATTCTATGCGGTCAGCCTGTAGAAATAACCGGATTTTTTATTGTCACCAATGACGACATGCAAAAATTTTGCTGTGCCGGGTGCCTAAGCATCTACCAGTTGTTTAATGAAGATAAAATAAAACCAACAATAACCCCCCTACTAACTAAAAAAAAATGAGGCTATTAAAATAATGAAAGCATGTGATTCCTGTTCAGGCCGCGTTGAAATAGGCAAAAACCATCAAAAAGTCCCTGTCCTGCATAGAGGCATTGGCATGATTCTTATTTATGTTCCCTTGCTGACCTTTCCCTTTGTGATTGCCAGCGCCTATCTCACCTATTATCACTTGATTATGGTTGGCGCCAAAAATCTTAAAACCTGGGGTGATTTCATCCCTGACCGTGCCAGCCATCGCTATACCCTTAAAAATCAAATCACCATGGAGCGTTCTTTTTCTGTCAGCATGGCGCAATCAAAATTATTCTGGATACTAAACTGCACCTGGTACTGCCCGTATAGTGTTGCGCTGTTCGAATGGCATGCTTATATGGTCAAGATCGTTGAAAACTGGTGGTGTCCGTTCACCCATCAGAAAAAAGAAGATTATAAAAACGCCACGATTGACAAGTCCTTCTGGCATTTATATCCCAACGATATTGCCAAACTGGAACCAGAAGATCGCGAAAATCCAATCTGGAATGACGAATTAGACAAATGATTTAGGTGAAAGGGGCAAGGTAAAAGGGAAAAATCTGATAGTAAGCCATAAAAGAATGCCAACATTGAACCTTTTACCTTGAACCCTGCAATCTTCTTTTCATGCAAATAGGCCCTCATCATCTTAAAAACAATCTGATACTGGCTCCTATGGCCGGCATTAGTGACCGGCCGTTCAGAGAATTGTGCAAACAATTTGGCGCTGGCCTGGCTGTATCAGAAATGGTGGCCTCTAATCCTGCTTTACGTGAGCATAAAAGAACTTTATTAAAATCTGATCATAACGGTGAATCCGGCATACGTTCCGTACAGATTTTAGGTACAGACCCTCAGCTTATGGCTAATGCGGCACGATTTAATGCTGAACGGGGCGCCCAAATCATCGATATAAACATGGGCTGTCCTGCAAAAAAGGTCTGTGCAGTAGCAGCCGGTTCGGCACTATTAAGAGATGAGGCACTGGTAAAAAAGATACTTGATGCTGTCGTTAAGGCCGTAGACATCCCCGTTACCTTGAAAATTCGTACCGGTTGGGATATGCAGAACCGTAATGCAGTTGAAATTGCACAAATCGCCGAAAATTCCGGCATTGCAGCCTTAACCATTCATGGAAGAACCCGTGCCTGCAAGTTTAATGGTCAGGCAGAACATGAAACCCTGAAAAAAGTGAAGCAAGCTGTCAGCATCCCTGTTATCGCCAATGGTGACATTAATACACCTGAACAGGCATATTTTGTGCTGAACTATACCGGCGCTGATGCCATCATGATTGGTCGTGGCGCCCAAGGGAATCCATGGTTATTTAACCAGATAAGCCACTTTATCAATCATGGTAAACCCCTTGAAAAACCTACAGTTACCGACATACACAACACACTGATGAGTCATTTGGACAAACTTTACAGCTTCTACGGTAATGCAAGCGGTGTTAGAATAGCCCGTAAACACATTGCTTGGTATTTTAATCATCTTGAGCCTGCAGCTCGGCATGCCCAAGGCACGATTAACCAGGCACAATGCCCATCCAAACAAATAATGCTGATTAATTCTGCATTTAATCTTTTAACCACCGACAGTGCTGCATAATATGAACCCCTCCCTAAAAGGTGCTGAAATAATCAATATCGACAGTAAAAAAGTCGCAGCTATTCCCTTATCCGTTCATGTTAAACAGACAGTCGAACAATATTTTTCTCACCTGAACGGTCATGACCCGGTGGATCTGCATGCGATGGTCATAGGGGAAGTTGAAAGGCCATTATTGCAAGCCACACTGGAACATTCTGGCCACAACCAGACCAAAGCGGCCAAAGCGTTAGGCTTAAGCCGCAGCACCTTACGCAAAAAACTTGAATACTACGGCCTGTCTTAACGCACTATAAGACCGGTCATTAACCCGCTTGATTTCCCCCTTTTCTTAAAGAGAACTGCATGAACAAAAAAGTAACTCGTGCGCTGGTCAGCGTTTCCGATAAATCCGGTATTGTTGAATTTTGCCTGGAACTCCATCAATTAGGCATTGAAATTTTGTCTACCGGGGGCACCGCCAAGATACTCGCTGAACATAACATCCCGGCGACTGAAGTTTCCGATTACACCGGTTTTCCTGAAATGATGGACGGCCGGGTTAAAACCTTACATCCCAAAGTTCATGGCGGCATTTTGGCCCGTCGCGGTATAGATGATGCCGTAATGGCCGCGAACGGCATTAAACCTATTGAGATGGTCGTCGTTAATCTGTATCCGTTTGAACAAACAATGGCCAAACCAGACTGCGATTTTGAAACCGCTATTGAAAATATCGACATCGGTGGCCCAACCATGATCCGCGCGGCCGCCAAAAATCATGCCGATGTTGCTGTTGTTGTAGACCATACTGATTACGCCTCAATCATTGCCGAACTAAAAAATCATAACGGCGGACTCGCAGGACAAACCCGTTTCACTCTGGCACTAAAAAGCTTTGAACACACCGCCCGCTATGACACGGCCATTGCCACTTATTTAAGCAGCATTAACAGCCCCGAGTTTCCTGAAACACTAAACCTGCAGTTTTATCATAATCAAAGCCTGCGTTATGGGGAAAACCCGCATCAGAACGCCGCTTTTTACCGCGAAAAAACGCCTGCCAGCGGAACGATTACTGCCGCCAAACAACTGCAGGGCAAAGAGTTATCCTACAACAATATTGCCGATGCCGACGCCGCACTGGAATGCGTTAAATCCTTTGACGACCAGGCAACCTGCGTTATTGTCAAACATGCCAACCCTTGCGGCGTAGCACAGTCTGACAGTCTGATTGACGCCTACGACAAGGCTTACGCAACCGACCCGACCTCAGCATTTGGCGGCATTATTGCGTTCAACCGTGAACTGGACGAACAAAC
>CAIKYI010000545.1 GCA_903831545.1 uncultured Methylobacter sp.
CGGCAAAGACCAATAATATCTTCAATAACGCTTTAAGCATCTCTACCCATCCGCGCATGGCAAACAAGCGCGGTATGCCTTTGATCGGGTCCATTTTTTCCAGCTTCGGCGCAATCGCCTCCCAGCTAAATATCCAGCCGCCCAATGAGATCGGCGCAATAATGGCAACCAACACCGTCAAGGCCAAAAAAGGGGCAATCATCATCAAGCCGTCAGTCATCGCCTGCTTAAAATGAAGTGTGATACTAAGCGGGTCGAAAATGGTTGCACGGCTCATTTGAAATTCGCCGCGCATCATGCCCAATAAACCTTTACCGATCGCACCGCCTTGCATCAACAGCAAAGTCGCACTGACTATCAGCATCGCAAAGGTATTCAGTTCTCTGGAGCGGGCAATCTGACCTTTTTTCCTGGCGTCTTCTAAACGCTTACCGGTAGGTTCTTCGGTTTTTTCTTGATCGGAGTCTTCTGCCATAACTTACAGTCGCAACAATTGCCCGATAAAATCATAGCCTTCGGTCAACATCCCGGAAAATTGATCCAAGGCATCGGGTAAGGTTTTCCAAACCAGCAACAAGCCCAGCATCAAGGTCACGGGAAAGCCTACCGAAAAAATCTGTAACTGCGGGGCCGCCCTAGCCGCCACGCCAAAAATGATATTAACCAGCAACAAACTGGCAATAACCGGCATTGCCAGCAATAAACCGCCAACAAACATGGTGCTACTCCACTCGATAATCGACCAGATTCCTGCCTTATCGATGCCGTCCATCCCGATTGGCAAGGTTTTAAAACTATCAAGCAACATTTGGATCAACATTAAGTGTCCGTCCAAACTAATAAAAATCAACGTTGTAGTCACCGTATAAAGCTGCGCAATTACCGGCACCTGCTGTCCGTTTTGCGGATCGACCATCATTGAAAAACCCAGACCCATACTTAAGGCAACACCTTGTCCTGCAAAAACCACCGCCGCAAAAACCAATTGCAGAATAAAGCCGCTGGTTAAACCAATCATAACCTGGGTCAGGGCCATCATAAAGCCGGTATAGCTGAACATTTCTACCGGCGGCAGCGGGGGGAGCAAAGGCATGATAACCAGCGTTATCGCGACTGATAGACTCAGCCGGACTCTCGCCGGCACTGCCCGAATACTAAACAGCGGTACCGAGACAAACATGGTGCTAATTCGCATTAAGGGCCAGATAAATAATGCCACCTGATTAAGAATTTGCTCTTCAGAAAAATTCAACATTTAACCGATCAGATGCGGAATATCCCTGATCAAACCCTGAAAATAATCAAGGAACATTTGCAGCATCGCCGGCCCCATAATCATCAACACAATTCCTATAACGATTAACTTGGGCACAAATGTCAAGGTCGCCTCGTTAATCTGGGTAGCCGCCTGAAACATCGCAATAATCAAACCTACGACCAAAGAGGGCAACAACACCGGCGCAGTGAGCTTTATGGCCACAATCATTGCGTCCTGCCCAACCATGTAAATTGTTTCAGGTACCATCATTTACCTCGAAAGCACAGCCTTATGCTTAACTAACATAAAAACTTGCCGCCAGCATTTCCATAATCAAAGACCATCCGTCAGCAAGGACAAACAACATTATTTTAAAGGGCAGAGAAATAATCATCGGAGACAACATCATCATACCCATGGACATCAGCACACTGGCAACCACCAAATCTATGATCAAAAAAGGCAGGAAAATCAAAAAGCCAATTTGAAATGCCGTTTTTAGTTCACTGGTTACAAAGGCAGGTAACAATAACGTAAACGGTACATTGTCCATTGACTGGATCTCTGCATTACCGGATATCCTGATAAACAACTCAAGATCGGCCTCCCTGGTTTGCTTGAGCATAAATTGCCTGAACGGTTCAGACGCCTTTTCAATCGCGACATTAACATCGATTTTTTCTTCCAGATAAGGCTGGACTGCTTCGGCATTCACCTTCTCAAAAACCGGCATCATAATAAAAATAGTCAAAAACAGAGACAACCCCAATAACACCTGATTACTTGGCGCCTGCCCCGTGCCTAAAGCCGTCCGCAGCAAACTCAGTACAATCATGATTCGGGTAAATGAAGTCATGGTCAACAACAACGCCGGCAAAACAGTTAGCAACGTCATTAACGCAAGAATCTGAAGCGTTACCGTGTAGGTCTGGGCACCTTGTTTACCGGTAGTAACTGTAACCGCCTCAAAACCTGCGACCGCGTAAGCCGGAGTTTCAATCAACAAAAAAAACAGGCCAATCGCTAACAGCCGAAATATTATGGTTTTAGCCATCAACGCGTCCTTTCATCACTTGCATTAAATGATATGCAAAGCCGTTATCCAACTGCTTTACTGCAGGCGACTGCTCTGCTTGCATTAGACAATCATCCCCTTCCAATACATGCAAGGTATCTATACGTCCTGGCGTAACCCCCAAAACAAGCTGTTTTTTACCAACCTGAAGCAAAATAACTTTTTCTCGTATGCCCAACGACAAACCGCCAACAACGCGCATTTTTTCTGCACCGCTAACCGCGATTCCATTTAATTTGCGCATGCCCCAGACGCAAAAGAAAAAAATCGCCAAAACGATCAGCAGCCCAATTGCCCAATGCAGCATGTCCCCTGCTGAAACCACTCTAACCGCCTGCTTCGGTGCGTCTGTTCCCGGCAAGGCAAAACACTCGGGAAACCAGATACTAAATACCAAAGCGATAATAATTTTCCCCTGCATCAGCATAGGTATCTTCACAACTCGTCATTCCGGCGAGGATTGCCGGAATCCAGATACCCTGACTGGCAAACCTTGGTATTTACATTTTTTTTGGTCGTCATAAATACTCATTTAATCGTAATTTTTACATTCCTGTAAACTAGATTCCGGCAATCCCTGCCGGAATGACATCGATTTTATTTGTGTAAATACTTATACTGAATCAGGCTAATCTTTTAACCCGTTCCGATGGACTGATCACGTCAGTCAAGCGAATCCCGAATTTATCATTGATAACCACCACCTCTCCATGAGCAATCAAGGTGCCGTTCACCATTACATCCAGCGGCTCTCCAGCAAAACGCTCCAACTCGACAACCGAGCCTTGATTCAACTGCAAAAGATTTCTGATATTAATCTGTGTCCGACCGATTTCCATTGAAATAGTCACTGGGACATCCAAAATAACATCAAGATTAACTTCATCCCCTAAGCTCGAAGACGACTTTTTATCTTCAAACTGATTATTAAACTCCTGAAATGCAGCAGCCTCAAAATCATCGACGCTTTCTCCCTCCTCGGGCGTATCTGGATATTGACTCATTTTATTTCCCAACTTTAGTTATTATGATCAAACTCGGCATAGGGCCGGCTTGATTCAAGAGCTTACCTTATCAATAATCTGTATTGCATAATTCCCGTCAGATATACCAACCTTGCCTTCAAATACCGGAATTCCTTCTGCTTTAAGAATCACGGTCTCCGGCATATCAATGGGAATGACATCACCTTTTTTTAAACGCATAACATCTCTTATGGTCATGTTTTTTTCAACCAATAGACTGTTTATACTTACTTTTGCTCTCAGAACCTCACCACGCAAGGCCATTTGCCAGCCACCGTCTACCTCCCCACTATCACTACTGATTGCATCAAGCAACTCTCTGATAGGTTCAAGCATGGCGTAGGGCATAACAATATTAACATCACCACCACCACCTTCCAGCTCAATATGAATGGTAGAAATAACAACAATTTCGCCTGGTCCAATAATATTGGCAAAGCGTGGATTGATTTCCGAACTGACATATTCAAAATCAATTTCCATAACCGGCTTCCAGGCTTCCTTCAAATCCTTAAAAATCATATCAATGATTATTCGAACCACCCGCATTTCAGTCGGCGTAAACTCCCTGCCCTCTGTCTGATTATAAAATTGCCCGGCACCACCGAAGAAATTGTCCACCACAGTAAATACCAATCTAGGATCAATAACAATCAAAGCCTTACCACGTAAAGGATTGAACCGGACAATCGTTAAGTTGTTGGGTACCAATAATCCTTGTATATATTCGGAAAATTTTTGAACCTGAATCCCCGATATAAATATTTCTGCCGAACGCCTTAAGAAATTAAATAACGAAATACGGATAAACCGGGCAAACCGTTCATTAACCATTTCCAGCGTTGGCATACGCCCACGAACAATTCTTTCCTGACTGGCAAAGTCATACTCCCTGACCGAACCTTTGTCATGAAAATCCTGATCATCTGCTTCGGTATAAAAATCAGATTCATCCTCTGTTTCAATATCGCCATCGCTGACCCCATTGAGCAATGCATCGATTTCTGCCTGGGAGAGTAAATCACTCATCTTATTGCATTACAAATGAAGTAAAAAAAATCTCTTCGACTTGACCTTTACCGGCCATTTTCTTTAAAACAGCGGTCACATCATCTAACATTGCTTTTCGCAACGTTTCCTTTCCTTCGCGGGTATTTAACACACTGCTATCTTGCGCTCCAATCAGCATCAACAGATTATTTCGTATCATAGGTTCATTTTTCTTTAATACTTCAATTGTTTCAGCACCTTCAACCAACATTGACAGCGTAATGCGTCCGTGCTTAACAGCTGAACCTTTAGGAAAATCAATGACTATGGGCTTGCTAATTTCAAAGTAGATCTTTTCTGACGGAACTGCCGACTCTTCTTCAGCTACATGCTCAACTTTTTCTTCTTTAGACGCATCTCCTTTCATAAAAAAGAAAGCCGCACCACCGGCGCCGCCCAATAAAACGACCGCAGCGATAATGATAATAATGAGTTTTTTAGACGATTTTTTCTCTTCGCCTTCTTGCTTAACTTCAGACATGTTGCAAACCTTTTATTTTTAATTAATAAGCAAATCGAAGGCCATAATAAAATTTTCTATAAATAGCAATGAGTTGATTTACAACCGCAATATTCTCGCAATTGTAAATAACAGCCACAAACGGCTAAATACTACCATTGACCATCGGCATAAAAATCAAATCATACAAGAAAAAACATCCTTTTAAAAGAATAAGATAGGAATACTAATAAATGCTAATAATTAACTGCTACAGGCATCGCCCAAGCATCGAATAGCAAATCGTAAAATAATTGATGATGTCACAAATCTGACGCGTTCAAAAAACCAAACCCTAATCGATGAAGCCTCAGTGACTCATGTAAAATGCTTCATTAAAAATAATCGTTTTGCGCCAGGAAAAATAGCAATGCAAAAAAAAATCAAACAAAACGGACAAGTTATTATATTAATGATTGATGATGTAGATGCAGACTTTGCACTTTTGAAACGCAGCAATCCAAACATTATCGCCACCAAAGAGTTGCCAGACATTATAAGTCACATAACAACGACTCGATTCAAGTTGATACTTATTGACTTAAGCTTGTCTAGTCTAGACTTTATAAGTCGCATCACAGATCCAGGGTGCATAAATCACAAAACACCCGTAATTGCGCTCATTAATCCGGCTAAAGACCGGCATAACAATATTTCAATCCCAACTTTATTTACTGGAAAAATCATTAAACCCGTTACAGAACAACAAATTGATACCCTGGTAAATCTCTGGCAAACAAAGCCTTCGGCTTTAAATTATATCCAGATGATTCTGGATAAAACCAAAAACAACCAACGCCTGGCTTTGACTATTTTTGAAAAACTGTTCGAGGAACTACCCGTGCAAATCCTTGGCATTAAAGACGCAATTGAAAGCCGGCAATACGCTCTTGCCCAGACAATCACGCACAAACTGAATGGTTCTGCCAGTTTTTGTGGCTTAACGGCTATTCAAAAAGCCGCAAATGCACTTGAAAATAGCCTGACAAACATAAGCATAACCGAACTTGAATGGCACTTGCTTATTCTGCAACAACACATCTTAAACCTTACTAACCGGCAAAGAGCCATCATTGCTTATCTCGTAAAAAAACTTTTGCCATAAAAAAAAGCCCGTGACGGGCTTTTTTTCTGTAAAAAATCACCCTTACTCCAACTCATCAAGCAAAGCTTGAGCTGCCTTTTTTTGCTCGGCATTACCTTGTTCCAACACTTCCCGGGCAAGATCTTTTGCCGCATCAGCATCACCCATATCGACATACGCTTTTGCCAAATCGAGCTTTGTTTCCAACTCATCCATATCTGTAAGATCAGAAACACCAAACTCCTGATCAGGTGAGGATGCAGGCATGTCAAAATTAAAGTCAAAATCATCATTCAGATCTAATGAATTGTCACCTGAAAAATCAATATCCTGCCCAGTCTTTTGAGTGGTTTCCAAGCCACTGAAATCAAAATCATCGATTGCTGTTGATTCAACATTACCGGAACCAAAGTCAAATTCATAGGATTCAAATTCAGGTTCTTCATTGACTGCATTTGCGGACGTAGAATTATCCATTTGCTTTCCGGAAGCACTAATAGTTTCTTCCACTTCATCCTGTTCTTTAACATCCATAGAGAATGAACTTAAATCAAAATCAACATCGTCTAAACCTGACGGTGCTTCTGCTACCTTACCTGGCTTAATACCGGACGTTACAACCGGTTGAACCGCTGCTTCTGGCTGCATCGAAAAGGAATTCAAGTCAAAATCAATCTCCTCCAACTTTGCTTCCGGCGCCTTATTCAACTTAATATCGGGCGCTGTAACAGACTGTTCTGCTTCCTCTGGCTCCATCGAAAAGGAACTCAAGTCAAAATCAATCTCCTCCAACTTTGCTTCCGGCGCCTTATTCAACTTAATATCGGGCGCTGTAACAGACTGATCGAGTACCTTGGGCTCCTTATCAAAAGAACTTACATTTAAATCAAAGCCTTGGTTGTCTTGCAGCTCAGCAACTGATTGTTCGGATTTGGACGAAAATAACGGTGAATCAGGACAAATCTCTCCTCCCATTTCCGCCGCTTTTTCCCAAAACCCGACATCATCACATTTACCTGACTTAGCCAGCTCACTGGCATAAGCTTCAAAAGCGGCATTGTCTTCGTTGGCATAAAAAATTTCCAACAACTTCAATTTACACTCATCACGATTCGGCTGATCTCTAATCGCCTGACGAATTAATTCTTCAGCCTGTTGATAGCGGCCATAAGCAAGATAAACATCCGCTTCGGATATTGGATCGATTTCCCCCTGATCAGTATCAAAGGAATCAAAATCACTGGGTGTAAACTCACTTAAAAAAGAACTTTCGCCAACAGTACCTACATCATGAACATCCCCAGATTCATCATCAACAGGCACAGAAACATTTGCATTGCTCTTTGACTCGTCCTGATCAAAGCTTCCAGGTACTTTAATCAACGTGGAAGACGCAAACATACTTTCGGTGTTCATTTGCTCGTCAACCTTACGTTTCCTCCACCACAGCCAGCCGAGTAACGACAAGATTAACGTTCCGGCACCGCCCGCCCCCAAATAATACAAATCAAACCCTTCAGGCTCAGTCTGAACCACTGGTTGGACTGGCTGCACCGGCTTTACTTGAGGTAATGACTGCACTGGCTCAACTGGCTTTTCAATGACCGGCTTTATAACAGGAATGACTTGCTCAACCGGTTTTGTAACGGGGGGTACCGGTTCAACCGGCTTGATAACGGGAGTCTGAACTACAGCGGTCTGCGCCTTGTCACCGCCACTTGTTTTTATTTGACTTTGTAAAGCTGCAAGCTGCTGATCTTTAAGAGCGATCATCTGCTGCATCATCACCAGTTGTTTTTCAAGCTCAGCTAACCTGTTTTGTATGGAGCTTTCTGGCTGCCCTGCTGAAGCTGCACCCGTTTCAGCAAGCTCAGTGACGCCAGGAACCGGTTTCCCTTTAACCGTTTCCGTAGTAACCGAAGGAACCTTACCAGGTTTCTTTTCTGTTTTTGCCTGCTCATTAACCGAGCCGACAACGACCTGTCCATCGACCGCAGCCTTGGTTGGCGCAACCAGTTTTAATTGATTGTCCAGAGATTTTTCAACCTTATTAGGGACAGTCTCTTCAACCTTGCCAGGAGCGGGCTTTTGCTTTGCCGTATCAGCATGAGCCGGAGCCGCATGAACTCGCCAGGCTTTAGTGTGCCGGTTAAATTCAGCCAAAGCCTGATTACGCGATAACTTTAGCACCGCCTCTTTTCCGGGAATCTTCAGAATTTTTCCAGTTGTTAAGGCATAAACATTTCCCTTATAGAAAGCGTCAGGATTTGCTTCATAGATCGCAAGCATCATTTGCTCTACAGAGACATCCTCCTGACCTCTTGCTCGCTCGGCAACGCTCCAAAGCGTATCGTTTGCCAAGGTCGGACCATATTCATCCTTGCTTATTTGTCCATTTGCATAAGTTTGACGTTGCGACGTAGCAACTGATGACTGTGAGTAGCTGTCAGTACCGGCTGGCCCCGAAAGAGTTGCCGGGTTATAAACTGAAGGCGGATCCACCAATACAGTAAACTCACGATATAAATTACCTTTCGGCCAACTGACTTCAAGCAAAAAGTCCAAAAAAGGTTCTTTTAGCGCTTCTTTGGACGTCAGCTTGATAACTGTAGAGCCATTTGAATGAGTAATGGTTTCAAATTTGATTTTTGACAGAAAATAACTCCAGGAAACCCCTGCCTTATCAAATTTATCAGGAGTAGCCAAGCTTACCTTAATATCAGAGATACTCTCGCCTGACAAAGTCAACGAAATCTCAGCGTCGAGATTTTGATTAAGCGCCGAATGTAACTTAATCTCTCCTATCCCTAAGGTATGTCCACTCGTCGGCGCAAGTATCGATACAACCGCTAAAGTTTTAGTTAACAAACCCACTTTGCTCTTCTTCACAATAGTTACCACAGTCTCTTACCGCGTCCAGTCAAATATGTAGACAAGCTTAGACTACATGTAATTTTTTACCAGCACTTCTGCTATTTGCACACTGTTTAAAGC
>CAIKYI010000546.1 GCA_903831545.1 uncultured Methylobacter sp.
CACGAAAGACACGAAAAACAAATGATATTCCGCGTCTTTCGTGTTAAGCCTGAACAGTGTTTTCTCTTACTCCTTGTCGTTTTGAATAGCAGGCTTAGGAAGCGGTAGTAGCGGAATTTGGTAACTCGTCATTATTGACCGGATTTTTTCTGCATTCGCTACTATCAGCTTGTTAAGCGCCTCTTTCCTAGCATTATCGCCATTCCGAACGCCCATAGCCATCGCGAACTCAAACTTCATGTCCGGGCTTGATTTCATCGGAATCATTGCATAACTGTTTTTTGGGCTTTGTGTAGCAATATAGCCCGCCATAGGCCCCCACAGAATAACCATATCAATCTTCTTCGCTTTAAGATCTTTTTCTATCTGCATGGCCACGTTATTTTCATCGTCACCTGTCATTGATTGATAAGGGATGCCCACGTCGAGCAGGCCATTTTTTTGCATCCAAGTCGTTCCGGGTCCACGGTCAAACATCGCCATTTTCAATGAGGCCTGTCTTTGCAATGGCAGATCCGATAATTGGGTGGCAGAAGTAATATCGTCCCAGCCTCGCCCCTTGGCGATCAACAGCACATAAGTCGATTGGTAGTAAGGTTCCGTCGTTAAGGTAAGGTCATAGCCTGCAGGCACACCCATAATAACGTCGCATTTAAACTCATTACTGTCCACATCACCATCCTTTAGCGGTGCGGTTAAAGTGTTACGAATAAAGCCGATGCGCTGGGGAAACCAGGTGTACTGAATGGTCTGGCCCAGTTCCTTGGCAAACAGTTCGGCGATTTTATTTTCATAACCGTCTTTATTTTTTGTCGAATAAGGCGGATTTAGCGGGTCGGCACAAACCTTGAATTTTTCCTGAGCCGAGACAGTCGAGCTGAATGCGGCTAAAAACAGGGCCGAGAATAATGTTGTGTATAGAGGCAAAGTCCTCATTAAGATCTCCTTGTATGTATCAAACAGTAAGTTGTCATAGTTTACTGTATAAAATGCCAAAAAAAAGCCCCGATTGATAAATCAACCAGGGCTTTTCTTTTATACTTAATCCAAACAATCAGATTAAGTCAGTGCGTCAATCTACTTCCCGTCTCAGCAGGAAGTAAGTCTTAGTTGCTAGGCAAGGCAAAAACAGTTAACACGCCACCCAATTTGGTGAACGAGCTTAAGCTTCTGTATGCGCCAACCGCACCCAAACCTTCAGAGTTTGAACCGGCTTCGCCGCTGTCAAGACCCGCTGCAATACCGATACCTGCCCAACCGCCGATACCTGAAAGTACGCCAACATATTGCTTGCCGTTAAATTCCCAGGTATTTACGTTGCCGATAATGCCGGAAGGTGTTTTGAACTTATACAGTTCTTTACCTGTTTTAGCATCAACCGCTTTCAGGTAGCCTTCCAGAGTTCCGTAGAATACGACGCCGCCGGCAGTTGCAACAGAACCGGACCATACAGAGAACGTTTCTTTGTTAGACCAGGCGATTTTTCCTGTTTTAGCATCAAAAGCTGTGAACTGACCGAGGTTTGTTGTGTTGTCGGGTTTACCGGTCAGTACGTCTGCACCGGCAGGCATCATGGTCAAGGTAGCGCCAACATAAGGTTGACCTGCTGTGTAAGCGACTTCGAAGGGTTCGTAGTCCATACACAAATGGTTACCGGAAATGTAGAACAAGCCAGTTTGTGGAGAGTAAGAAACAGGTTGTTGATTTTTACTTCCTAATGCCGCAGGACATACGCCTGTAGTATTAACGTCTTCACCATTTTGCTGAGTACTGTACTTAGCGACAACTTCAGGACGACCTGTTTTCATGTCAACGTGAGTTGCCCAGTTAACTGATTTGTCGAATTTTTCAGCAACAAGCAATTCGCCTGTTTCACGATCTAAGGTATAGCCAAAACCGTTACGGTCGAAATGCACGATAGTTTTGTGCATTTTGCCTTTAACTTCTTGGTCAACCAGAACAGTTTCGTTGATACCGTCAAAATCCCATTCATCATGCGGAGTCATCTGGTAAACCCATTTAACTGCACCGGTATCGGCATCACGAGCCCACAAAGACATAGACCATTTGTTGTCGCCCGGACGTTGTACCGGGTTCCAGGTAGATGGGTTGCCGGATCCGTAATAGATCAGGTTTAGTTTAGGGTCATAACTGGTCCAGCCCCAAGTAGTACCACCGCCGATTTTCCATTGGTCGCCTTCCCAAGTGCTTGTACTTGAGTTAGCACCTACTGGAGTGACTTTTCCGTCTTTCCAGGTAGATGTTTTCTTTGGATCGATCAAAGTGTCTTTGTCTGGACCAATGCTGTAGCCTTTCCAGGCCAACTCGCCAGTGTTGATGTCATAGGCAGCCAAGAAACCGCGAACACCAAACTCACCACCAGAAATACCAGTCAGAACTTTGTTTTTAACAACCAAAGGAGCATTTGTATTGGTCATACCCAGCTTAGGATCACCATTTTGAACGCTCCATACGAGTTTACCTGTTTTAGCATCCTACGCGGTTAAAACAGTATCAGATTGTTGCAGGAAGATCTTTCCGTCACCATAAGCCAAACCACGGTTCACAGTATCGCAGCACATAACTGGAATTGTTACGTCAGCGTCTTGTGTTGGTGTGAATTCCCAGATTACAGATTGAGTTTTTTGATCAATTGCGTAAACAGTGTTAGGAAAAGGTGTGTGGATGTAAATAACATCATCAACAACCAGTGGGCCGCCTTCGTGACCACGTAATACACCGGTAGAAAAAGACCAGGCAGGTTGCAGATTTTTTACGTTGTTAACGTTGATTTCATCAAGCTTACTGTAACGAGTGCCGGCGTAATCGCCACCCCAGGTTGCCCAGTTAGCTGGATCCTTGGTTAAGGC
>CAIKYI010000547.1 GCA_903831545.1 uncultured Methylobacter sp.
AACGCAAAGCCCTGTTGGAGCAATATGCCAAACAGGAAGCACAGATGCAGGCACTGCTGGCTGAGCTGGAAACCGAGCGCGAAAAGGTAGCTCAAAAGGAGCAATCCGAAGACGAGCTGACCCAACTTAAGCAACAAGCGGTATATAAAGGTCAGCAAGCGGTTAATGAGCTGCTCTTTGATGAAGCCGCTACCCGTAAACAGTTGATAGACCTGCAACTGGCTCAGGCCGGTTGGGAACTGGGAAATACCGATCAGATAACGCTGGAAGAAAAAGTCCTGCATCAGCCCACTACAACTGGCGATGGTTATGCCGACTATGTATTGTGGGATGATAACGGCAAACCGCTGGCTGTCGTCGAAGCTAAAAAGACGGCTGTCGATGCGGAGAAAGGCCGCCACCAAGCCAAGCACTATGCCGATGGTCTGGAAAAAATGCATGGACAACGTCCGGTGATTTTCTACACCAATGGTCATGACATATGGATCTGGGATGACCATACTGAGCAAAATTATCCCCCGCGTAAACTGTATGGCTTTTATTCCAAATCCAGTTTGCAATATCAAGTCCGTCAGCGGACCGAGCGTAAACCGCTTAATAGCGTTTCCGCCAAAGCCGATATTTTGGGTGATCGCTTGTACCAACATGAAGCGCTAAAACGGATCAGCGAACGCTTTGAAACCAAACAACGCAAAGCCCTGGCAGTGCAGGCAACTGGCACTGGCAAGACGCGCTTATCGATAGCGCTTACCGATGTCTGTATGAAAGCCGGTTGGGTCAAACGCGTCCTGTTTGTCTGTGACCGCCGCGAGCTGCGCAAGCAGGCTAAAAATGCCTACAGCGAATATCTGTCAGCGCCGATAACCATACTGACCAGTAAAAGCGTACAGGACTCCCATAACCGCATTTTTGTCGCTACCTATCCTGCGATGATCCGATTATTTGAAAAATTCGATCCAGGTTTTTTTGATCTGATCATCGCCGATGAATCCCACCGTAGCATTTACAATATCTACGGTGATTTGTTCCGCTATTTTGATGCGCTGCAAGTCGGTCTAACCGCTACGCCGGTAGAAATGGTCAGTCGTTCCACCTGCCAATTGTTTGGCTGTGACTTCAAAGAACCCACCTGTAATTACTCGCTGGAAACTGCCATTGAAGAAGGCTATTTGGTTCCGTACCAGGTGGTTAAACACACCACCAAATTTCTGCGTGACGGTATTAAAGGTCATGCTTTAACAGCGGAAGAAATTGCCGAACTGGAAGACAAAGGCATTGATCCTAATAGCCTCGACTTTGACGCACAAGAGATTGATCGCGCTATCTACAACAAAGACACCAATCGAAAAATACTGCAAAACCTGATGGAGAACGGCATTCGTCAGCCCGATGGACAGACACTGGGTAAAACCATTATTTTCGCCCGTAATCATAAACACGCCAAGCTGCTCGAAACCCTGTTCGATGAGTTATATCCCCAATATGGCGGTAAATTCTGTCATGTGATCGACAACTACGATCCGCGTGCCGAAGCCTTAATTGACGACTTCAAAGGCCAAGGCAGTAACGATCAGCTCACTATCGCCATCTCGGTGGACATGCTCGACACCGGCATCGATGTGCCGGAAATTGTCAATCTGGTGTTTGCCCGTCC
>CAIKYI010000548.1 GCA_903831545.1 uncultured Methylobacter sp.
ATTTGCAATTGTGCGACTCCACTACACTGCTGATCCGGCAAAAAGAAGTCAAAAGTGCCTGGATAAAAAAAGGCGTGCTATTTTCTATACCCATCATTTATGCTGCCTCGCTGTCATCCTGGTCGCGCGGCGCCCTATTAACAATGACAGCGTTGACCTTAATGCTTATTTTTAATAGCAAACAAAAGTTTCTTGTTATCCCCTTGATTTTAGTTGGCGGGTACTTTGCCATTGATTATCTGCCGCAAGAATGGTTCGGGCGCATGGATACCCTAGAAACTTATGACAATGATGAGTCGGCTATGGGGCGTATCAATACTTGGGTTGATGGCTGGAATCATACTCTTGAGCATCCATTTACCGGAGCGGGATTCGAAGGCTGGATATATGTTTCCCGTCGAGACTGGCACAGTTCCTATGTTGAAATGTTTTCTGAGCATGGTTTTATAGCTTTTGGACTCTGGTTTTCAATGATTTTAGGTACCGTAATCAATTTGACTTTCCTACCTAAGAAAACTAAAGACATTGAAGGTATGGAGTGGGTAACACATTACTGCTTTATGCTAAGGGCTTCGTTGATTTGTTATATGGTGGGTACCGCATTTTTAGGTCTATCTTATTGGGATTTACTGTATCACCTCATTTTTATTGCCGTGTTGCTCAAAAAATTCGCCTTGGAAGAACTTGCAGAAAAAAGTAAACTATCTCTATCTATTTCAAAGCGATCGGTATACGTTAACAATAAGGGTAACCAACTTAATACTGGACAGTGAGCAGCAAAATGATTTGCCAGTGCCAAAAAGTCCGTCATTCCGGCAGGGATGCCGGAATCCAGTCACACGGATGTGGAGCTGTAGTTTGGCTTAATACTTAAATCATGCCGCAACTTTATCGGCAAGTTACCATCCATGGCACTGGATACCGGCATCCCTGCCGGTATGACGGTGTTGGCTATAATTTCTTGTCCCGAGTTAAGTTGTTAACCGCAATAAGAAAGCTATTGTCAATCGGTCTTAGAAATGCACATGAAACAACTTGAGCATGTTACTCTTCTCACACCGGCCCCCTCCAGCAGCAGACGGAGTGAGTAATTTAAGATATTTCATGCGCGTTCCTTAGCTTATAACCGCACTGAATTTATCTGAGCTAAGTTAAAAAACTGATCCAAACATTAAATACAGGAAAATATCCATGCCGGAATATTTGAGTGATAAAATTGAAAACCTGTCACATGTATGCTTATTTGAAAGAGATATTCCCGACTGTATTGAATTGGCTATAAACAATTTTGACGCATTCCAGCACTCCCCTGAGCATATAGAACTTTGGTTTAAACAACGCATTATCAACAACCCATGGCAAAAATATCTTCCTGGCATTGGCGTTGGTATCAAACACAAGGATAAATTGATTGCTTTTCGTGCTATGTTCGCTCAGCCCTGGTGGCTAGGCGGCACTGAAACTATAGTTGCCTTTGGTGCAAATACTGCAGTTGATCATGCCTATCGAGGCAAGGGACTAGCTACCCAAATGATAAGCGACAGCAAAAAATTTGCTGTCATCACGGGCAGCACCACTGCTGGTCATATTTTTCAGAAAGCAAGCAGAAGGCTCAATTCCAATGAAATTGGCGGTTCCGATAACAATTTCTTTATCCTGAGAGCAAGTTTTCAAGGATCGCTTCAAAATCGTTTAGGTAAACCAATAGGTAGCTTGTTTGGAAAATTTTTTGATTATGGACTGATGTCTCGTGAACTCAACAATAAACCAAAAGATAAATTTTTGTTAGTCGAAGAATCTCGCTGTAATGTTGAATTTGACCATTTTTGGGAAAAATCAAAATCGGGTTATGCCTCTTGCTTGGAGCGAAGCAGTAACTATTTAAATTGGCGCCTTTTTGATTTTCCCACATGCCCATTGAAATTGACCTCATTAAAAGATTCTTCAGGTTCGCTAAGAGGCTATGGTATTTGGCATGCCAGCAAATTTTACGACTGCATTTCGATGGCTGTACTCCGAGATGTTTTTTATCAGATTGATGATGAACACGCAATTCGTGCCCTACTCTATTTGCTAATTAAGAAATGGCGGGATGCCGGGATTAGTTG
>CAIKYI010000549.1 GCA_903831545.1 uncultured Methylobacter sp.
GCCATGTCCTACAATATCAACATTATCGCCGGTTCCATGCCTGAATATAGTTCACACGAGCTTTATAATGTGTCGTGGTTACTGAGACGTGACGGAACCTTTGAAGCCCAGTACAAAATCCATGTCACCATTGATGAAGTCAGTTGTTGGGGGGTTCAAGGCGGGGACGCGTTAAAAGTGTTCGATACTGACTGTGGTAAAATTGCCGTCTTGATTTGTTACGATTCCGAGTTTCCGGAACTCGCCCGTTTGGCGACCATGCAGGGTGCGCAGATTATTTTCGTGCCGTTCTGGACAGACACTAAAAACGCTTATCAGCGGGTGCGATATTGCTCACAGGCCCGGGCCATTGAAAATGAATGTTTTGTTGCGATTACCGGCAGTGTTGGCAATCTGCCTCATGCCGAAAACATGGACATACAATATGCCCAGGCGGCCATTTTCAGCCCCAGTGATTTTTCATTTCCCCACGACGCGATTTTGGCTGAAGCAACGCCGAATACGGAAATGACGCTGATTACCGATGTGAATCTGGATTTATTAAAACAGGTGCGGACGCGTGGGGCAGTCCGTAATCTTGCCAATCGGCGACATGATTTATATCGCCTCGAGTGGGTATAACGGGTGTGTTTTAAGAGCACATTTAAATTAAAATCGGGCCTTGTATATGCCCAACCAACAAGACTAAAACAGTAATACTTAGGAATTTTGATGATCACTACAGATACTTTACAACAACTTGCCGAAACTCACGGAACTCCGTTATTCGTGATAGATCACGACGAAATACGCAGCAATTATGCGATCTTTAAAAATAATTTGCCCCGTGTGCAGGCTTATTATGCGGTTAAAGCCAATCCCGATCCGGAAATCGTCAAGACGCTGTTCGAAGCAGGCGCAAGTTTTGACATCTCGTCAATTGCCGAGTTTGAAACAGTGTTTGAAAATATAAAAGGCCGATCCGAGCAAGAGCAACATGAATGGATCTGGAAAAATATTATCTATGCCAATCCGATCAAGGCAGAAGAAACGTTGAGAGCGCTAAACAAATACAAACCGCTGGTTACTTTTGATAATCGCGAAGAAATATTTAAAATCAAAGAATGCGCGCCAGACGCCGGTGTTGTATTACGCCTTAGGGTTTCCAATGCAGGGGCCATGGTTGAGTTATCGTCAAAATTTGGCGCCGCTCATGATGAAGCGCTTGAACTAATTTTTGAAGCCATTGATGCCGGTCTTCATGTTGAGGGCTTAAGCTTTCATGTCGGTAGCCAAACCACCAATTTTGAGAATTACATGCAAGCCATTAATATGGCGGCGCTGATCTTCAAGGAAGTGGCTGAGCGCGGATACGACAAAATGAATTTATTGGATATCGGTGGCGGTTTTCCTGCGCCTTACGATGAGTCTGTAAAGCCTTTTAGCGAATTGGCAAAAAGAATAAATAACGAATTGGACCGCTTGTTTCCAACGGGTGTCGATATTGTTGCCGAGCCGGGACGCTTTATTGCGGCAACTGCCGGGACTGCGGTGTCTAAAATTATCGGCAAAGCGGTCAGACATGGAAAGTTATGCTATTACATCAATGATGGTGTTTATCACACCTTTTCTGGTGTGATTTTCGACCATTGCCAATATCATTTTGATGCGTTCAAAACGGGACCGACCCAAATTTGTACTGTATTTGGCCCGACCTGTGACGGCTTGGATGTTATTTCCATGACCGAAGAACTGCCTTCGGATCTGGCGCGTGGCGATTTGTTGACCAGCAAAAACATCGGTGCCTATAGTAATGCGACATCCACTTATTTTAACGGATTTCCACCCGCTAAAATTATCCACGCTAACCGTTAAGACGGCTGGGCGACCAAATCGACGGTTGGCTGGACAGCCGCTTAGCCAACCCCTGCACTTGATACCCGCCTCCCGGCGGGTATGACAAACTTTTGAATATCTGACAATCTGGACTCACAAGAGTATCGATAAGTTAATAGTGTTTGCTGAGCACGCCTTGGATGCTATGCCAGTACACTGAACCTCTGTATGTCCCTTTATCTACTTCGGAAGTTATAATTAATTACTGGTGTAAAATCGATGTACATTTATACTGCACGCATTAACCGTTGCGGATTTCTAATAAATTAAAAAAGCAATGTAGGTTGGGTTAGCGATAGCGTAACTCAATATTTACAAGCAGTTACTAACCCGATCTACATTTGTTTTTTGCATTTGTGAGCGTTTAAAGTATAGTCGAATTGGTCTGTTCACAAACTGCCTTGTAGCTTTAGTTTAAAGCTGATTTTTAATCTTAAATTATCATTAAAAATTTTATTGCAAGTTGCATGATGTTTTGTAAAATTACTATTTTAAATAAATTTATAACCTTAAGGGTAACGATTATGCAAAGTTATTTTACTGTTCGCCCATTTTTAATCTTGTCTTGCGTGGCCTTATTGCTGGGTGGATGCGCTTCGGAGCCTGTGCCTGTTAGCGCCCCCATACTTTCTGGCGAACAAATGCTTAGCGAAAGTCAGGGCATAGCAAATCTGGGCGATAGATGGAAAAAAGGCAAGCAATTGGTTGAAAGCGGCAATCTTTTGGTTCGTGAGGGTCAAAATAAAATCGAGGAAGGTAATCGAATGATAGAAGAAGGTGAAAAAATAAAGGCTGAAAGCGAAGAAGGCTATAAAAACATAAAAAAATAATAGGTAATATTAAGATGTAATCTGTAAGTTTACATCTAAGCATAAAAACAAAGTGTAAATACTTGGTGGTTTTAAAATAGAACTCGTCGGTTACTGGTTAGTCAAATCAGTATTAACTGTTAACTGAATAAATACTGGTAGAATTGCCGGGTTCTGTTTTTTAACTGTTGAGGCGTTGTAAAAGATGTCTTTGAAAAAACTATAATATTTTTAGTTATTGCCTTTTGCAAATGCCGTAAAACTAAAGACGCTATAGCTCACAAGAACAAGTCCTCGTTAAAACAGGGTTGATACTATACCCAATCTTGAAGATATGGGGGTACGTTAATATACATATAAAAATACCTATGAAAATTTTATATAAAAAATTTTTGATAGGTATTTTTAATCTGTAAATGGCTGGCATATACAGCTTTCTACTTATAATATTTCTGTTTATCAAGCCCCTAATCACTATAAATCGGGTAGCAAAATATTTTCAATTCTATATAGGAGTGGTTGTTAGCAAGCAAAATTCTGTTAACGAGTTTTATGGGATTTACACGGATTTTTAAATTGTTAGCTTAGCTTCTTACTGTTTTAAATCCGTGTTCCATTTTATACGTGTTTAATGGGAGCCTGGGTCTGCCAAATCAGGATGCATCGAGTTTGTAACCGAAACCGCGTACAGTCTTTAAAAGTTTAAGCTCAAAATCGTCGTCGATTTTTCTTCTCAATTGTCTGATATAAACATCTACAACGTTGGTTAACGGGTCTGCACTGTAGCCCCAGACTTGCTCCAGTATTCGAGTGCGGCTTAAAACCTTGCCTGGCATACGCATAAAGCATTCAAGCAAGTTAAATTCTTTAGGCGTTAGATCAATAGTTGTCATACCGCGCCGTACTTCATGGGTTTCCCCATTCAAAATCAGATCAGCAATTTTCAATTCCCTGATATCTGTTTTTATTTCGCCGCCTCGACGCCGCATCAGTACCTCAATCCGTGCCAGTAATTCTTCAAATGCAAAAGGCTTGGTCATGTAATCATCGGCACCGGATCGCAGGCCAGTGACCTTATCATGTATGGCGTCTCTGGCAGTCAGCATTAAAATTGGCGTGTTAATCTCCAGGCTACGTAAGCGTTCGCAAACTTCGCGGCCATTGATATCCGGCAAGCCCAAATCCAGAATAATGATCTGAAATTTTCTCTCTTTACCAAGTGCTATGGCTTCCATGCCGTTTCGGGCTACCTCAACGTTAAAGCCTTCTGCTTTTAGGCCTCGTTGCACAAAATCGACAATTCGCTGATCGTCTTCCACAAGCAAAATTTGCATATAGGTAGTATCCAGTAGATTATTAAATTAATTTTATGGTGAAAAATCTGGTGCAATAACTTGTTAGCTAGTAAAGCAAGGGTTGGTCGTGATCAATCTTGTTTATCCGAAATCAACGGCAGGGTTATTGTGAATGTTGAACCGGCGTTTTCAATGCTAATGACGCTAATGCTTCCGCCAAGTTCTTTCAGAATTGATCTGGCCATCGGTAAGCCTAAACCTGTGCCATCATCCCTTGAGCTTTGTGCATTCTGGCTACGAAAATGGCGGTCGAAGATACGCTCCAAATCTTGTGCGGGTATGCCGATACCCTGGTCCGACAGACTTAAATTGACCTCTTTTGGACCAACATTAATGGTGACGGAGATGTGCCCGCCTGGTGAAGAGTACCGGCAGGCATTATCTCCCAAAATAAAAAGAACCTGTCGCAGTCGCTGCTTGTCGCCCCGCACCCATATGGATTCAGGTGGGGCGTTCAGGGAAACTGTAATCGAGCTCTCTTCAGCCATCACCTGGAAATCCTCGACGGCACTGATAACCAGTTCGCGAAGATCTACGCTATCCCAGACAAATTGAAGATTGGCGGTTTCGGCGCGGGCCAGAAACAAGAGATCGTTGACGTATTTGCCTAATTGCATGGATAACTCGACGATGCGGTGCAAGGTGTCTTTATATTCTTCGACATCGCGCTCCTGTCCTCGTAAAGTTACTTCTGCTTCTCCCCGGATGACAGTAATCGGGGTGCGCAACTCATGGCTGATGTCTGCCAGGAACTCCCGACGAGCGGTGTCCATGCGTTTTAATTCTTCATTTAAATGGTGTAATTCAAAGGTTCGTTCGGCTACTTTTTTTTCCAGCAAAGCGCGGCCTTCGCGCAGTTCATTTTGTTGTATTCCCAGTTCCCCGGCCATTTGATTGAAGTGGCTGGCAAGATAGGAAAACTCATCTCTGTTTTCAAGTTTAATGCGATAGTCAAGATTCCCGGAGGCTATTTCTTCAGTGCCTTTCATCAAGGCTTCGATAGGTTTTCTCAAGCCGCGCAGCAGTAATAATCCTGACGTTAACGTGAACAGTGCCGCACATAAAGAGGCCAGAATGGCGATTTTACGAGACTGGACAACCAAATCTTCCAGTTCCTGTTTGGCGGTGGCGGCTTTTTCGCGCTCCGCATTAATCGCCGTATCAATCAGGGGTTGAAATTTTCCATCTATTTCATCTTCGGATAATTTGGACAGGGCTTGCACAGCCATTTCGTATTTGCCTTGTTGACGCAAGCGTTCAACTTCATTAAACCGATATTCGCTGGCCTCCAGAAAAACGGTGAAATGGGCTACTCTTTCCAGTTCGGCAGAATTGTCAGGGCGATCTTTTATGCCGCTTTCTGCTTCCGGTGTCTTGACTGCTGTATTTCGTAGCTCCTGCATTGCTATGTAAAGACGCTGTTTAGATTTTTCTACGCCGACTTTAGCTGTTGGATTGTCGGTTATCAGTCTGTCCATCTGCTGTTTAAAGTGACGATAAGCTTCTTGCGACAACCGTTCATAATGATCAAAAGCTTCATAAGCCAGTTGGCTGCGTTGAAAGTGTCGGGCAACCTGGTTTGATCCCCAGTACAGGGCAATGCCTAAAAACAGGACAAAACCGAATGAAACAACTATGACAACTGCCAGACGAAAACGAAACATAGGTATTAATGCGTTTCGCCGCTTTCATCCAGGTGTTTCTCCATGGATCTGATGGCCTCCAGTTTTTCCCGTAGCAGGTTGGTTTCATTTTTCTTCGAGCCAGCAGTTTCTTTCTGATCAGAGCCGGATTTGTCAGTTTTTTGCTTACGATCGGAACCACCGGATTTTTTTGGGGCAGGTAGTAACCGTTTTAAGGCTTCGGTCTGTATAGTAACCATTTTTTGCATCCGTTCCTCAGTTAAGAGTTCGGGTGGCAGGGCGTTTATTCCCTCCAGAATCTTGGTAACATCGCCACAGGCATCAGAAAGCAAGCGACCTACCATAAGATGTAACTGTGTTTCGCTATCAGGGGAATCTTTTTGACGTTTTAGTAAGCTACGGCAAATCTCGACGCGTGAAGCGGGTGAGCTTTTAGCCATATAGGCGCCAAATGCAAGTGTTTGATCAAAGTCTGATTGCACGGCTGGCTCATTGGGCGGCGGCGGACTCTGGTCCAAGCCCGGATTGACTTGAGCGCAGCCTGAAAGTAGTAAAAAACCAAGTGTTAAAGCTAGGTTTCGTTTTAAAAATGAAAGGATTAAAGGTAGGTTTTGCATAGGTTTTAGGGTTCTTCGGTTAGCGGAATTTGAATGAGGATTCTAACCCCCTGCTGATCTTGTCTGGTGTCAATAATATCAACTTTTCCCTGGTGATTAGCCACATATTCCTTGACTATAGCCAGTCCCATGCCCGGGCCTTCATCACTCTCGCCTGATAATAAGGTTTTGCCACGGAAAAGGGGTTCAAACACGTATGCTCGATCGTCTGGATCAATCCCTGGGCCTTCATCTTCAATCTCCAATTCCATTTGGGTTTCCGAGTCTCTAAGCATGATACGAATTTCGCCACCTTCGGGTGAATATTTTATCGCATTAGCCAGCAACTGCTCGACAATGGTTCTTAACTGGTCATGAATTCCGTAAATTTCGACGGGCCTGGCCAGATTTTTCAGGGTAATGGATTTGGCTTTTAGACGGCTGTCAAAATCCTTGAAGACTGACTCTAGCAAGACTTTCATGTTAATGGTTTGCTTTTGATCAGGTTCGGGTTTGACGTTGACCTGGCTGTAACGAAGCAAGTCCCCGGACACTTTTTTTAGACTGTCAACATTGGTGCATAACTGTTGTGCAATGTTTTGACGGTGCGGGTTTGGTTCCTGAGTTGCCTCATCAAGCAGTAAACAGGCGTTTTCTCCGATCTTTGCAAGTGGTCGGTTGATCTCATGAGCCACGTTGTGCATGAACTGTTGTTTTGAGGTTTCCAGTTCTAACAAATGAGTGCGCAGCCATTCCAGGCGTGTACCCAGATAACGTAGATCTGATACACCGGTTATTTCAATGGGCTGTTTAAGTTCTCCCGAACCCAGGGAGCGAATGCCGGCATTCAGTTGTTGCAGGGAGCGCGACAGTACCGTTAGCAGTAGTCCTATAAATATTATTGAGATGACCAACAGAATTGCGCCTTTAAGTAATAGATCTTGTTCAAGGGCTTCAGATTGCTGACGTAATTCATTAAATTGATGATCAATGTGGCTTTCGAACTCACGCGAGAGGCTGGCTGAAGATTCGCGCAAGCCCTGGAACGCTTCATCAACGGGAAATTTAAGAATATCTTCAGTCGTTGAACCAATGATCTGTTGATAAATCAGATTTTCCTTTTCCGA
>CAIKYI010000550.1 GCA_903831545.1 uncultured Methylobacter sp.
CATAAGTTTGAGCAACTTAATCATAAAGTCCATCGCTTCTTTTCTTTCCATTGATTTCCCCTGTGATTTGCAATGATTGATTTTTACCCGTACTGGGGGCAAGTCTTGACCGATTATAATTTTTATTTATACAGATAGCTAAAAACACTTTACCTTATGCTTTTTTTGACTCTGCAACGCCTATGAAATAGGCCCGAGATTAAAAACAGGCAATTAATGCAACTCGAAAAACACTTGTAGCATTACAAAAAAAAGACAATATGTTGCTAAAAAGTCAATATTCTACAAATTGAAACATAAATCGTCTATACTGGTTTTATTGTTATTTAACACAAAATCGGTTTTGGTGACTTACCGCTTTCATTAAAAAATCTGGAGAAAATTATGCTTAAAAAACAACTATTTACTATTTTAGCACTGACAAGCGTAAGCTTTTTGTCAATCGCACAAGCTGATAAATACCTGGATAACAGATGGTATGTCGCGCCTTTTGGAACATTTATTGAACCCGGTGGCGATCGCAATGCCGAAAGTGGCTGGGGCGGTGGCATGAGCATAGGCAAGATCCTTAACGAACATTTCAACGTCGAACTAAAAGGCTTCTATCAAGGTTTACCAGGGGCCAACCAAAACGGAAACTGGGATTTGGCGGGTGGCACTGCAGACGTGCAATACTTCATCTCTCGAGGCACCTTTTCGCCCTATACGGTCCTTGGTTTAGGTGCCATGAATTCCAGCCATAATGGTGATAGCGGCGTTGGCTTCATTGGCGAAGCTGGTGCCGGTTTTACTTACGAGCTTCACGATAACTTCCTGGTTCGTAGTGACGTAAGATATCGTTACAACAATAACTTCAGCGCTAATCTGCAACCTGGCAGTAACGACTTTCATGACTTGGTTCTTAATGTAGGTTTCGTTATTCCTTTGGGACCAAAACCTAAAGCTGTCGTCGCGGCAGTTCCCGCCATAACCCCGGCACCTGCCCCAACTCCTGTAGCTGTTGCTGATTGTTCTACGCTTGATGGTGATAACGATGGTGTCAACGATTGCAAAGACCTATGCCCAAATACTTTGCCGGGTGTAAAAGTTAGCATAAAAGGATGCTGGATCGTTGATGTGAAATTTGATAACGATAAAGACATTATCAAGCCGCAATACTTTCAAAATCTTGATAATACCGCCAAAGTCATAAAGGCACATCCTGAACTGGTGATTGAAATACAGGGACACACCAGCAAAACAGGTGGATTTAAACACAACATGAGTTTGTCTGATCGCCGCGCAATGGCAGTCAAACAATATCTGGTTAATGGAACTCAATCCCCCAATCTGACTATGCGTGGCTATGGCTGGACTCAACCAATTGACACTAATGATACCGAAGCTGGACGCGCCAATAACCGTCGCGTACAACTGGAAGTTGACGGTAAACCACAACAACCACTTCATGATAAATAAGTACCTGTTGCCATACTGAAAACGCCCGAAAAACAAGGCGTTTTCAACCATGAAACCCGCTTATATGGCGGGTTTTTTTTACCCTCAAACGCAGAATTGTCATTTATCAATTCATTTAAAAATAGCCATGTTGGTTTTGCAAATAATCATCAAACAATGGGATAAAAGCCAACTAACGGCAGACCATGTTTTAGAGCGCGCCAATAGTCCCGGTCAATATCCAATTCTTTTTCCTCCGGCTTTTTATGTTGCAAACAAACAAATTGTAATTGATCAGCATGACGGCGCATTACAAAACAAGCGAATAAAATGGGGACTGCCAACAGACGAAAAAATAATATTTGATCGTTTTGAACTGGGTATGGACAGCAAAAAACTCACCTATTTCAACAATCCCAAGACGGCCAACTTGCTGGGTTCTCTCAATCAACAATTTATAAAATGCACATACACGGACAGGCAAAGCATTTTTGAAGGCGGCTTTTATTATTGGCTATTTGAAGAAGTCACTGTAAATGCTATCTGTATTGATGAGTTTGACGAAAACATTTTTATAAAAACCAAACCCGCTATTGTCTTTAAAGATACCAATAATATAAAGATTAACATTTGACTCCAGGCTTGAGGATTTAGCCTCATGCCAAATACTTAATCTTACCCATTTTGCGCAAACTTGATTTTGATTAAGCTAGGTGCAGTTTGCCGGCTCAATGTATAATTTAACCCAATGTTTTTTACTAGCTCCATAAACCTAAGGATTGACTAAAATATGCTTCCTGAAAATCGCTTGAGACGTGGTCGTGGCATTTATTTATTACCTAATTTATTTACCACTGGCGCCATGTTTTCCGGTTTCTATGCTATTACCTCAGCAATGGGCGGCCGTTACGAAACCGCAGTTATAGCAATTTTTGTAGCCATGATTCTGGACGGACTGGATGGACGTGTTGCCAGATTAACAAACACACAAAGTGACTTTGGCGCTCAATACGACAGCCTTTCAGATATGGTGTCATTTGGTGCTGCGCCTGCTTTGGTCATGTACTTATGGGCATTTTCCAGCTTGGGCAAAGTGGGTCTGTTTGCGGCTTTTGTCCATACTGCGGGTGGGGCCTTGAGACTTGCCCGCTTTAATACCCAACTGACAACTGCTGATAAAAATTATTTTCAGGGGCTTCCCAGTCCGGCCGCTGCGGCTATTCTTGCCGGCTTTATCTGGATTTGTCTTGAGTATAATTATGACCTTGAAGTATTCAAATATTTTGCTCTCGGCTTAACTATCAGTACCGGTTTGTTGATGGTCAGTAATTTTCGGTATTCAAGTTTCAAAAAAATTGATTTAAAAGGCCGCGTGCCTTTTATTGCAGCGATTGCTGTAATGCTGGCAATTGCTTTTGTGATGGCCCAGCCACAAACAATGTTATTTATGTTATTTTTAGGCTACGCGATCTCAGGTCCGGTTATTACCTTGGTCATGCGTAAACGCAGATTGCAGGGCCGTAAATCGTAAACACTACATCAACCCTCGTAAATTCATTTAGGGTGCATAGCGCGCCCTTATAACCCTTACCACTAGTCCAATATCAACGTAACAATTGATAGCCCTCCATCAATGGAGTTTTTGTGAACGACAAATTAATAATATTTGATACCACTCTGCGCGATGGCGAACAAAGCCCCGGCGCATCAATGACCCGCGATGAAAAAGTCAGAATAGCCAAAGCTTTGGAACGTTTGAAGGTTGACGTGATTGAAGCTGGCTTTCCTGCCGCCAGTCCCGGCGATTTTGAAGCGGTTCAGGCCGTTGCCAATACCATCAAAGACAGCGTGGTATGCGGTCTTTCCCGAGCCCTGGACAAAGACATTGACAGTGCCGGCGCTGCGCTTAAAGGCGCAGGCAGATCAAGGATTCATACCTTTATCGCAACCTCTCCGATACACATGCAAATGAAATTGCAGATGCAACCGGAGCAGGTTATTGAATATGCAGTCAGAGCGGTCAAACGGGCTAGACAATTTACCGATGACGTCGAATTTTCGCCTGAAGATGCGGGACGCTCCGAAGAAGATTTTTTATGTCGAATCCTTGAAGCGGTCATCGATGCGGGGGCCACCACGCTAAACATTCCTGATACCGTTGGTTACAGCGTTCCCGAGCAATTTGGCGCGACCATTGCCAACCTGATCCGTCGTATACCCAATTCTGACAAGGCCATTTTTTCCGTACATTGCCATAACGATTTAGGCCTTGCTGTCGCCAACTCCCTGTCGGCGGTCATGAATGGCGCACGCCAGGTTGAGTGCACTATTAATGGACTAGGTGAGCGTGCCGGTAATGCGTCGCTGGAAGAAGTCGTCATGGCGGTACGCACCCGTAAAGATGTATTTACCTGCCAAACCGGCATAGATACACGGGAAATTTTGACTTGTTCAAAGTTGGTGTCTTCAATTACCGGTTTTCCCGTACAACCCAATAAAGCCATTGTCGGTGCCAATGCTTTTGCACATGAAGCTGGCATTCACCAGGATGGCGTATTAAAAAACCGTGAGACTTACGAAATCATGCGCGCCGAAGATGTCGGCTGGTCGGCTAACCGCATGGTACTCGGTAAACATTCGGGAAGAAATGCATTTAAAAGCCGCATTTTGGAACTGGGCTTTGAATTCAGCTCGGAAGAAGAGTTGAACGAGGCTTTTTCACGTTTCAAGCAGTTGGCCGATAAAAAGCATGAGATTTTTGATGAAGATTTACAAACCCTGATTTCAGAAGCCGGTTTTGAAGCAGAAGATGAACACATCAAACTGATCGCACTAAAAGTATGTTCAGAAACTGGCGAAATCCCCAAGGCAACCGTTACGCTGCGCATCGAAAATAAAGAAGTCACCGGCAATGCCGAGGGCGGAGGCGCTGTAGATGCCAGCTTGAAAGCCATAGAAAAACTGGTGCAGTCCGATGCCAAACTGGAACTTTATTCGGTTAACAGCATCAGCAACGGAACCGATGCGCAAGGTGAGGTTACAATTCGTCTGGAAAAAACAGGGCGCATTGTTAATGGCCTGGGTGCCGATACTGACATTGTTATCGCTTCTGCCAAAGCCTATATCAATGCCTTGAACAAGCTACATAGCCCGGATCAACGCAGACACCCGCAAAAAGGAGACGTTTGATTAAGGCAAAGATTTTTTGTTTGCTTTTAAAACGAAATATTTGATGTTTTCCTTCCCCTCTCTTTAACAAAGGGAGGTTAGGGGGATTTTAAAAAATAAAAGCCGACCATTTTTCAAGTGCATCCCTTAAGTAATCGAGTCAAATTTGGATAACACCACACGTTTGCAGTATCTGGAAGCCATGGGCATTGATGTTTGGTTATCCAGAACCCTGACCAATGAACAGTCAGATCCGACAGTTTTAGGCGAAGTAGCAGACAACTGGGAAAGTTTGGAAGCTGAAGTCGCACAATGTACTCGCTGTAGTTTAGGCGATAACAGCAATCAAACTTTTTTTGGTTCGGGCAATAAAAATGCGGACTGGATGCTTGTCAGTGTAGCCATTGACCAGCTTTCTTCCACCGACAAAGCCGGTTTGCTGTTAACAGAAATGCTGAGAGCCATCGAACTTGATCGTGAAGATGTTTTCATCACCCATGCTGTCAAGTGCAGGCCATCCGACAACCGCCCCCCAAAATTCAATGAAATTGAAAGCTGCAAGACTTATCTGGCAAGACAACAAGCATTAATCAAACCAAAAATCATACTAGCTTTAGGATCTGTTGCCGCTCAATCGTTACTCGACACGGATGAACCTATAGACGCACTAAGAGGAAAAGCACACACTTTAAACGATACGCCGGTTGTTATAAGTTATCACCCGGAGGACTTGTTAAAATCATCACTGGACAAGCGTAAAGCCTGGACAGATTTAAAACTCGCAATCCAAATAATAAGAAAAATCAAAGGTTAATCATGTGGAGAATGTTAGACAAAATAAAAGACTTTGTGGTGTATGACGCAGATAAAGAGTTCTACGCCAAAGTATTTCCCGGCTCTGTGGGCAGAAAAGAATTGATGCGCCTAAGAAAAATGCGTAGCACTGATTTGCCCAGTGTAATGGCGATTGAAAAGGCAAACTATCAATTTCCATGGGAGGAAGACATCTTCAGGGACTGTTTTAAAGCCAACTACAATTGCTGGGTCTGTGAAGAACAGGATGTAGTATTGGGCTACTGCATACTGTCAATGGCAGTTGGCGAAGCACATGTTTTAAATATTTGTGTAGCGCCTGCCGAGCAGCGGCAAGGAATAGGTCGAAAAATGCTGGAACATCTTATCGAAACAGCCCGAGGCAAGGCAGAAACAATGTTCCTGGAAGTGCGGCCAACCAATACCTATGCCATTGCCCTTTATGAAGATTTAGGCTTCAATGAAATTGGCGTAAGAAAAGGTTATTACAAGTCCGAGCATGGAAGGGAAGACGCGCTGATGCTGGCTTTGCAGATTTTTTAATAGCCGTTTAAATCTTATTCAACGGCTAAAATGACTAAAGATGAAGTGTAAAAGGGTAAAAATAATCCCGTACGACGTCTTCTTTAGTCTTTAGATCTATTTCAAATTTTCAGTAACATGCGGCTCAATAAGCTGATACAGAATTTGATGCATTTTGGGGCTTCCGGCAATCACGTTACCTGATTCCAGATAATTATCATTGAAAGAAAAATCGGTAATCACTCCGCCCGCCTCTTTTACCAATAAAATACCGGCTGCCATATCCCATTCCATCAGACCTATCTCCCAAAAACCATCCAGACGTCCGGCTGCCAGATAAGCCAAATCGAGAGCCGCAGCCCCGGCACGTCGAATACCTGCCGAATCGGTAGCAATTGAACGAAACATGCCCAAATAGGCGCTCATGTGCAAATCGGTTTTAAAGGGAAAGCCTGTGCCAATTAATGCGCCTTTAAGGGTGGTTTGGTTGGTTACCCGAAGCCGACGACTGTTTAGCATCGCTCCGCCACCCCGTTTGGCGGTAAACAATTCATCGCGCAAGGGATCATAAACAACCCCAACTTCAAGCCTGCCTTTATGCTTCAAGGCAATAGAAACTGCGTATTGCGGGAAACCATGCAAAAAGTTGGTCGTTCCGTCCAGCGGATCAATAACCCAGACAAAATCGTTACCTTTGTGCATGCCACTTTCTTCGGCCAAAATGGCGTGATCGGGATAAGCGGCCTTGATAATGCTGATGATTTCCCGTTCAGCCATGCGATCAACTTCGCTGGCGTAATCATTTTTACCTTTTTGATCGATCTGTAAGCGACCGATATTATCTGAGGAGCGGAGTATCATGTCGCCTGCGCTTCTTGCGGCACGGACGGCAGTATTTAACATGGGTTGCATAGGCGGATTTATATAGTTGCTAAGTGCATGGACAGATATTGGCTCCTGCAATAACGGCAATCACCAGCTCAAAACAGGTGATACAGGGGCAATTACTGAAAACCGGATATAATACCAAATTTTGTGCTAAACTTAGGCTCTTTTTTTACCCAAGGACATCACCTTGCTGTCTAATATAAAAATTGTACTGGTCGAAACGACGCATCCCGGCAATATCGGTGCCGTTGCCCGCGCCATGAAAAACATGAAAATGCATAACCTCTATCTGGTTGCGCCCAAGATATTTCCAAGCGCCGATGCAACCTCCAGAGCTTCCGGGGCTGATGACGTATTGGCAAAAGCGATTGTTTGCCCGACCCTGCAAGAAGCCATTGCCGACTGCCAACTGGTAATCGGCGCCAGCGCCAGGGGTCGAACTATCAGCTGGCCGGAGCTGTCGCCTCGGGAATGCGCTGAAAAAGTGTTAATCAATGAACCCGGCAATAAAGTTGCTATCGTTTTTGGCCGTGAAAATTCAGGTTTAAAAAATCACGAGCTAGATCTTTGTCACTTTTTGCTACGTATACCCTGCAACAGCGAATACAGCTCTTTAAATATTGCCGCTGCCGTTCAGGTTGTTTGCTATGAGTTATTTGTAAGCTCGGGACTCCCCGCAAAAGAAAACATCTTTGTTGGCGATAAAGGCGAAGAATGTTTGGCATCCGCAACGCAAATGGAGTCTTTCTATACTCACTTGGCCGAAGCTTTATCCGATATAGGCTTTATGCATCCTGCCAAATCAAAATCCATTATGAGACGATTACGTAGAATTTATAACCGGGTGCAATTGGACACCAAGGAACTGGACATACTCAGAGGCATTTTGCGGATGTCACAAGGCCACAAAAGGAATAACGATGCTTAATCGACTAAAAGAAGATATTGCCTGCGTCTTTGAACGTGACCCGGCTGCGCAATCCATCATTGAAGTAATTACCACCTACCCTGGTTTTCATGCCATTTTGATTCACCGGCTCAGCCATTTTTTTTGGAAAGCAAAATACCGCTGGCTCTCCAGATTTATAGCCCATCTCGGCCGCTGGCTAACCGGGATTGAAATTCATCCCGGCGCAATCATAGGCAGACGTTTTTTTATTGATCACGGGATGGGGGTAGTGATAGGTGAAACAGCCATCATCGGCGATGACTGCACCTTGTATCATGGGGTAACTTTGGGCGGAACCAGTTGGGACAAGGGAAAACGCCACCCGACTTTACATAATGGCGTAGTAATTGGGGCAGGCGCAAAAGTATTGGGACCTATTGATATTGGTGAAAATGCCAGGATAGGTTCAAACTCAGTCGTATTAAAGCCGGTACCAGCCGGCACCACAGCCGTTGGAATTCCAGCCCATATTGTCGATCCCAGCAGTAAATCTGCAACAGCTGAACGCGACAAGATTGCCTACAAAATGGGGTTTCATGCTTATGGTGCTACAACCGACGTTCCCGACCCCATCGCATACGCCATTAACCACATGCTTGATCATATCCATGCTATGGATAGACAGATAGTAACCCTGAAAAATGCACTTAATGATGCCGGAATTAAATACACAGAGTCTCCAATATCAATACTGGACGACTGCGAAATTGAGGATGGTAATGAATAATATACACGAGTGGCGAAACTACTTATTATCTGCCCCCCATAATCACTCTGAATTGAAGCAAAAAGTAATCTGCAATTAACAAGATACTTTACTATTTTTCTCGCCTCCTTTTTCACCCAAATCCTTATTCACCATGAATACTTGACTAATGCGGATGGTTAAGTATAGTAACAATATTTTAACGGAATTTATAAGGAAACTTCTGTGCGCTTAACTACTAAAGGCCGCTATGCGGTCACTGCAATGCTGGACTTGGCTTATCATAGCCCGGTTAAGCCAGTTACATTGACGGACATTGCGGCTCGTCAAACCATATCACTGTCTTATCTCGAACAACTTTTTGCCCGTTTACGCAGAGCAGGCATGGTTAAAGGGGTTCGAGGCCCAGGCGGCGGTTACAAGCTATGCCGCAACACCAGTGAGATAAATATTGCTGAAATTATTACTGCTGTTGATGAGTCGCTTGATTCGACTAAATGCGGTGGTGAAGCCAATTGCCAAAAAGAACAAGCTTGCTTGACTCATGATCTGTGGATGGGGTTAAGCGATCAAATCAAAGGTTATTTGGAACAAATTTCTTTGGCAGACCTGTTAGAAAAAAATCAGGTTCAAGTCATCGCTAAAAGACAGCATCACGACTCACATCAGGCAATTGAAATTCATCAACATATCGAATAATACCCGCCCAAAATGATCTATCTTGATCATAACGCTGCTACACCAATAGATGACCGGGTTCTTGAGGCAATGCTGCCTTTCCTGAAAATATTTTACGGAAACCCTTCAAGCTTATATCGCCATGGCAGAGTCGTTCGTAGCGCCATTAACGGAGCTCGCGAACAGCTTGCGGAGCTGATTTCCGCCCAACCTGGTCAGATTATTTTTACCAGTGGCGGCACAGAAGCAAACAATCTTGCCCTGAGCACCCTAAAACCAAAAGCCAGACTCGCTATCTCTGCCATTGAGCATCCCTCGATAATTGAACCGGCGCTGCATTTAAAAAACCAGGGACATGACCTTACCCTGATTAACGTGGATAAAAATGGTCTGGTTACCCAGGAAGCTATTGACAAAATCATTAACAAAAAGGTCGATCTTGTTTCGTTAATGCTGGCCAACAACGAAACCGGAGTGCTACAAAATATCGAAGACTACACTCGCCAGCTTAGAGCAGAAGGAATAAATATCCATACCGACGCTGTGCAGGCATTAGGCAAAATACCTGTAAATTTTAACCAGCTCGGCGTACAACTGATGTCACTATCAAGCCATAAAATCTATGGCCCCAAAGGCAGCGGCGCACTGGTATTTGATAAAAAACTTATAGATATAAAGCCTCTACTATCCGGAGGAAGTCAGGAACAGGGATTCAGAGCAGGGACTGAAGATGTTCCCTCAATCGTGGGATTTGGCAAAGCTGCCGAACTGGCCAAAAACGAACTTGTAGAACGCCATGCACATTTGCTAAAACTTAGAACCCAATTAGAGCATGGCTTAAACGTAATTCCCGGCCTGACTGTTTTTGCACAACAAGTCAATCGACTGCCCAACACCATCCAGATTGGTATTGATAACATAGATGGTGAGATGCTGCTAATGCAATTGGATCAAAAAAACATAGCCGTTTCCAGTGGTTCAGCCTGCGCTAGCGGACTAAATGAACCCAGTCCCGTTTTAGTGGCGATGGGGATTGACCCCGCCCAAGCAAAAAGTGCCATCCGCATCAGTCTGGGTAAATCCAATACCGAAACGGAAATTATTGAATTTATAAAACAACTTAAATCCCTCATCACAACAGGATAAAAAATTATATGTCTATTTCCTTAACTGAAAGTGCCGCAAAGCAAATCAAAAAACAACTGGAAAATCGCGGCAAAGGCCTGGGTTTAAAGCTGGGTGTAAAAAAATCAGGGTGCTCGGGTTACGCTTACACAATTGATTACGCTGATGACCTGAACGAAAGCGACACAGTATTCGAGAACTTCGACGTTAAAGTCATCGTCGCCACAACCGATCTGGAATTTATTGACGGTATAGAACTGGATTATCGGAGAGAAGGTATTAACGAAGCATTTAAGTTTAACAACCCTAATGTAAAAGGCACTTGTGGCTGTGGAGAGAGCTTTTCTGTTTAAAAAACGGTCAATTAGCGGTTTATTCCCCCCGAAAATTAAACTGTAATTTAGTCGAGCGCTGTCAATTTACTTTAATTTAAAAAAACTTATCTGTAAAACTTCAAGCGCTGTTGTTTTTACCTAAATTAATCAGAAAAATCAGCATCATCTGCGTGCCCTTTTTCCAGCTCATCATTAGCCGCCAACAGATTACTTAATTTTGCATACTCTACCAACGTTATGCTTTCGGCCCTAAGCGTCGGGTCTATGTTCAAAGCCACGATATCTTCTTCAAGAATCAGTTTTTTGAGAGAATTGCGCAACGTTTTACGCCGTTGAGAAAATGCCTGAGTTACTACCCTATTTAGTTTGGCGACATCATTAACTAGAACAGGCGGTTGAAGATGCGGTACCAATCTAACAATAGCAGACATCACCTGCGGAGCAGGATCAAAACTTTCCGGCGGCACATAAAACAAAAGCTCGGGCAAACAATAATATTGCA
>CAIKYI010000551.1 GCA_903831545.1 uncultured Methylobacter sp.
CGCGGCTGAAGTATTACCGGTTGAAGCACAGATAATCGCCTGACTGCCTTCTTCGACGGCTTTGGTAACCGCCATGGTCATGCCGCGATCCTTAAAAGAACCGGTCGGATTCAAACCTTCATACTTGACATAAATTTTGACCGATTTGCCTATCAGGCGAGGAATATTCTGCAATTCAATCAAGGGCGTATTGCCTTCATTTAAACTGATAATGCGTGTACTTGCACTGACCGGCAGACGGTCTCTGTAGCGTTCAATCAAACCGGTGTGATGTTTGTGTGTAGACATGTTTTTAAATTATCCTAAGGTTTCCAGACGAATGCGGGTGACTTTACCGGTAACGGTTGTTAATGCTTCGATTTCGGCAATAGCGGCGTTCATTTCTTTTTCAAGGGTGATCTGTGTCAGCATGATAATCGATACTGTTTTTTTGGTTTTTAACGGTTCTTTCTGGCTGATGGCTTCAATACTGATTTGATGCTCTGCAAGAATTCTTGTCACTTCAGCCAAAACCCCCGGTTTATCTTCAGCTTTTAGCCTTAAATAATAAGAGGTTCTGAACAGTTCAGCTGGCAACACGGGGATGTCAACCAGAGCATTTGCCTGAAAAGCCAGATGTGGAACGCGATTTTCCGGATCAGAGGTCAGGGCTCTGACCACATCAATCACATCGGCAACTACCGATGAAGCGGTCGGGTCGGCACCTGCTCCAGCACCGTAATAAAGTGTTGGCCCGACCGCATCGCCCTTAACCAAAACCGCATTCATGACGCCATTGACGTTGGCAATCAATCTACGTTCGGGTATTAAGGTCGGATGCACTCTTAATTCAATACCTTGCGATGTTTTGCGGGCTATGCCCAAATGCTTGATTCGGTAACCCAGTTGTTCAGCATATTTGACATCGGCACGGGTTATTTCAGAAATGCCTTCAGTGTAAATCTTGTCAAATTGTAAGGGGATACCAAAAGCAATAGACGCCAAAATAGTAAGTTTATGAGCGGCATCAATGCCTTCCACATCAAAAGCCGGATCGGCTTCCGCATAACCCAAAGCTTGTGCTTCTTTTAAAACATTAGCAAAATTGCGCTGTTTATCGCGCATTTCAGTCAGAATGAAATTGCCGGTACCGTTAATAATGCCAGCCAGCCATTCAATCTGATTACCGCTTAAACCTTCGCGTATCGCTTTGATGATAGGAATACCACCGGCAACAGCGGCTTCAAAGGCCACGATCACGCCTTTCTCACTGGCTTTGGCAAAAATCTCATTACCGTGCAACGCAATCAACGACTTGTTGGCGGTAACGACATGCTTGCCATTTTCCAGGGCTTTTAACACCATGTCTTTGACTGCCCCCGCACCGCCTATCAATTCCAGAATAATTTCAATTTCAGGATCGTTGATGATCTCATAAGGATCGGTCGTCAGGGTGATGCCTTGCGTGTCACAAATTCGTGACTTGCTTAAATCTTTGGTCGAGGCCCGGGTAATCGTGATTTCACGTCCTGCACGACGGGCAATTTCAGCCGCGTTTCGCTTCAATACATTGACGGTACCGCCACCGACAGTCCCTAATCCCAAAACACCTACTTTTACCGGTTTCAAATCAAACTCCAGTTAAAAAATTATTGACCCGTTTAAACAACCTGGTCTTTCTTCATCATAAGGCGTATGCCGCGAACTGCCTGGCGGGTTCTATGTTCAGTCTCGATAAGGCCGAAGCGGACATGATCATCGCCATGTTGTCCAAAGCCGATGCCCGGAGAAACCGCCACTTTAGCTTCCGCCAGCAATTTCTTGGAAAACTCCAACGATCCCATAGACAAATACG
>CAIKYI010000552.1 GCA_903831545.1 uncultured Methylobacter sp.
GCTTCAACAGAAGCGTCAACGATTGCAACATCAATTTCGTTATGAATAATGTCCAGAACCGTTGTTACCAGTTCAGCGCTGCCGGTGATACTGGCCTCGCCCGGTTCCAGATACACTTGTACCTGGAACTTTTGGGAAAAATCTTTCAGCAGTTGGCAGAATTTTTCAACCGGGTAACCATCTTTGGTGAAATAGATGCCGCCACCGAAACTGACCCATTGCATTTTTTCAAGAACAGCGCCGTATTTTTTACCGATTTGGTCTATGGCGTCGCCAAGGTTTTCAAGGTCATCGTTTTCGCAGTTAAAATGAAACATAACCCCGCTGATCAGTTCAGCAGCGGCATTAAGTTCGCCAAGACTGCTTACGCCTAATCGCGAATATTTACGGGCCGGATCTGCCAGATCAAAATGGGAATAACTGATGCCAGGATTAACTCGCAGCCCGACTTTAAGGTGGCTTACGCGATGGTGGAAAGCTTTCAGTTGAGAGTAAGAATTAAAAATCACCTTGTTGGCAAAGTTCCTGACTTCTTCGATCTCATGAGCGGAATAGGCCACGCTGTAGGCATGGACTTCCTTGCCGAATTTTTCGTGACCGAGCTTGGCTTCATAAAGAGAACTGCTGGTAGTGCCGTCCATGTAGTCACGCATCAGATCGAATACGCACCAGGTTGAAAAACATTTAAGGGCCAGTACTGATTTTGCGCCGGATAGTTCGCGGATTTGGCGGATTATTTTGAGGTTTTTTAGTAGTGCAGCTTGGTCAATAAGGTAATACGGTGTGCGCAATTGCGGCATGTTTGAATAACTCTGAAGAAAATCGATTAATTATCAAGAGAATAAAGTTATTGCTGCTTTTTGTCAATTCCGGGGAGGGATCAGATGGGCTCAGCTTTCTTGGTCGCTTATGGGCAACGTTATATAAAAAGTTGCGCCTTGTCCGGGTTGGCTATTGAAATGCAGAGAGCCTTGATGGGATTCAATGATGGACTTGCTGATCGATAAACCGATGCCCATGCCATCCTCTTTGGTCGTGTAATACGGCGTTAGAATTTTTTTATGTTGCTCTTGAGTCAGTCCAGGTCCGTTATCCTTTATGCTGATTTCTATCATATTATTATAGGTCAAACGGCTATTGATGGTTATTTGGCGTTTTGTTTCTTGGCATGAATTTACAATAGCATCAGTGCTGTTTTTAATCAGGTTAATAATGACTTGCTCAATCTGTATGTGATCGACAGTGATGGGCGGCAGATTGTTTTCAAGATTTAAGATCAGCTGTATATTGTGTTGAGTCAGATTGGCCAGGCACAGGAAAGTGGCACTATTAATTAAAGTGTTAACATCATTACTTAAATGCGATGTTGCCTGGGATTTGATGAATTCGCGCATGCGCTGAATGATCTGTCCTGCTCTTAAAGCTTGTTCCCTGGTTTTGTTGACCAGTTCGGCAAGCTTTGCCAAATCCGGATTTTCAGCTTTGATATAGTTTGCACTGGCTTGCGAGTAGTTGCTGATTGCCGATAGCGGCTGGTTAACCTCATGGACAATGCCTGAAGCTAATTCACTCATCAAGCCTAGGCGGCTGAAATGGGCGAGTTGTTTAAGGTGTTCCAAATCTTTTGTTTTTATGTGCTCAAGTAAACCTGCGGCACTGGCTTGTAGAAGTTTGTGTTCGGTGATGCATTGGTGGTTGATGATGACGCCAATAATGGAGTTTTGTATGGGCGACACGGTCATTTGAAACCAGTGTTGCTGGTCAGTTGTGTGACAGGGGTATTCCAGGCAAAACTCTGCTTGCTCACCCTTTAGCACTGAGCTTATGCCCTGCTGGGCGGCAAGTGCCTGTTCCTTATAGTTGCTGTTGTCCGGGCATTTACTGCCGGGTATATTCAGGCTGGCTTGTAAAACGCTATTTTCTTTACCAAAGGTTGTCCAGGCCTTATTGGTGGCAATAATATTGCCCTGGGCGTCCAATGCTGCAATTTGTGCAGACAGGGCATTAAGTATATTGAGATTAAAGGTCTCAATGTATTGGTCAGTCTCGTCCGGCGCATCAGTTTTGAGCGTGGAGGGGCTGCTGCCGGAAGTTGATTTGCCGCAGAGAATAAACCATAGTATTAAAACGCTGCTGCTCAGGGCGTTAATGATGGCAAAAATATTTAGTAAATAGTTCCTGGAATCCTGAGGTATCCAGTTTGTAAGCACCGACAGTAAGTAAATGCTGTTGCAGGTAATAATAAGCAAGGCAAGCAGTGGCACTGGCCATTGATATGGAATGTTTTTGGGTTTCAGATATTCGTCCATAAGGATAATTCCAAGTTTTAATGGCTTTATAATGGAGTTGTCAGAAATAGAAAAAATCTTCTGCGGTACTGCCATTATTGCCAGTTATTTTTGTTACTTTAGCCACCTGATAAATTAAATTGATCAAGTGTTTTAAAGTCGTCTGCATTCGGTCTTTTATCAATAAGGTGTGAAATTATAGTGAGATTATAATGAGCTGTAATCACCCATATGGGGGATGTGCTTTATTTTTTTTTATGCTATTATCTGAATATTTTTTGCGATTTTTGCGATTTTTGTATGGCAAAGTTATGTCGAAAGCCCAAAAACTTGATCAACTCATTGGTGTGCTTTACGAAACAGTCCTGGAACCCAGTCGATTAAGTGAGGCGGTTGAGTTGTGCTGGAGATTTGCCGGGGGCGCTGATGGGCACTTGGCAACGTTTACAAACAATTTGGCTACTTCGGGCGTAATACCTGGCTTGAGCCAAATCTCACATTCTCCCGTATCAATAGCCGATTATGAAAACTACTACTGCAAAATTGATCCACGGCTAAAACCCCTTAGCGAAAAAGCATTACATGAGTGGTCATCTTGTAATCAAACCTTTAGCCAGAGTTTTGTCGACCACAATGAGTTTTATCAGGATTTTTATATTGCACATGGTCTGCGTTACGCAATGTCGGCCTTGATTGATGATTTTGACAGGCGTTATTATTTGGTTGTGCAACGCGCAGTTGGCCAGAAGCCGTTCGAACTTGCCCATCAGTTGGCTGCGCAACGTTTTAGTGTTCATTTGCAGAGAACTTTGCGTTTGCAGCACCATACCCAAGAGTTACAGACAAAAGTTGAACTGGGCGCCATGGCGCTTGATGTCGTGGTCTATCCGATGTTTATTGTTGACAATAAAGGCTTTATCCTGCATTTGAATGCTGAAGCGGAGCGCTTACTGGCTGACCCTGCCAGCGGCTTAGCCGGTAAGTCAGGTTTTTTAAACTGTATTGATTTGGATGCCAAGAGCAGGTTGACCGACTTGATTTCTAAAGCCACAGCTTATCCGGCTATGGGCGGCGGCCTGTTCTTGATGGGCAGTCAAGTCCGACAACTATTTGTAACGCCTTTACCGGCAGTTTCGCCGCTTTCACAAGACTGGCAAATGCCGTTAGCTCTGGTTTTGTTGACGGATGCAGATAAAAATATTTCGACGTTACAATTTGTCGGGCAGTTGTATGATTTTTCTGCGGCTGAAATACGTCTGGCATCTGCTTTGTTGGCCTGTAAGTCTCTACAGGTATTCGCACAGGAAGTGGGTTTGACGCAAAATACAGTGCGCAGCCAGTTAAAAAATCTGTTTGGCAAAACAGGTGTTCATAGTCAGTCGGAATTGATTGCTTTGCTAAGCCGTGGGCCACCGTTACAAAATGACATTGGCCTCATATCGCGCATTCCAACAAGGTAACATATTTGCCAAATATAGCGAAATGACGCGGCTAAAGATAACGCTAGTTTAAGCCTAACCTCATGGTTTATTGGCATTGATAATGAAAGAAGCTTTAAACTGACATAATTATGGGCAATCACACATATTAATGTTATGCCGAATCTGAAGACAAAGTTCGAGTACTAAGGCGCCTACATAAATAGCGAATTACTCAATCTGCTTTATTACTTGCAAGCACCTCATTCATTTGCATGGCTGAGAGCGGTCGGGCTAACCAATAGCCTTGTATCTGATGACAACCCATCGCTTGCAACTTGTTTGCCTGGGCTTCGGTTTCCACACCTTCTGCGATACACTCGATTTCCAGGCTTTTTGCCAAATTAATGATGGCAGAAACAATGATCGCGTCATCCTTATCGATAAGAATATCGCGGACGAAGGACTGATCGATTTTGAGTTTATGCACAGCAAATCTTTTCAAATAACTCAAACTGGAATAGCCGGTACCGAAGTCATCTATCGAAAGAAACACACCTAGATTACGCAGCATTAGTACTACTGCCAAAACATTTTCAGGGTCAGAAACCAGAATTGATTCAGTCAACTCCAGTTCCAGAAACTGTGGTTGTAACCCGGTTTCATTCAACGTATCTATAACCAATTGTAATAAGTTATTACGCACAAATTGCACACAGGAGACATTGACAGCAATATGCAATTTATAACCCTGATTATGCCAGCACCTTGCCTGATGACAAGCCTGGCGCATTACAAAGTTGCCAATATCAATAATCAGTCCGGACTCTTCGGCAATAGGAATGAAATCACTGGGCGAGATCATTCCCAGTTCTTGATGATGCCAGCGCACCAGTGCTTCTGCTCCGATAACGCTGCCGGTTACCAGATTAAACTGCGGCTGGTATTCAACATAAAACTCTTCATTTTTAAGCGCGCTTCGCATATCGTTCTTTAAGCGCAAGTACCGTTGTACTTTAATATTCATTTCTTCGGTGAAGAATTTACAGTTGTTACGGCCATCATTTTTTGCCTGGTACATGGCCGTATCGGCACGTTGCAATAAAATATCAAACTCAAGGCCATCATGGGGATAAACACAGGCGCCGATACTGCAGGAGACTGTAATCAAATGTTCACTAATTTCAAAAGTCTCAGACAACACTTCGAGAATTTTTTTTGCAACATCCAAAATATTGTCAGCACTATTCATATGACTTAATAGCACCACAAATTCATCACCGCCCAACCGGCATACCGTATCGGTATCACGAACACAAGACAGCAAGCGATTTGCAACATGAACTAACAGGTCGTCACCAACAGCATGGCCGAGACTGTCGTTGATATCTTTAAATCGATCCAGATCCAAATACAGCAAACCAACCAGGTGATTTTGCCGGGAAGCTAGCGATATGGCTTGCTGGGCATGATCAGTGAGCAAGGTACGGTTAGCTAATGTGGTTAGCGCATCGTAATAAGCCAGTTGTTCAATGCGTTTTTGAGCCTGCTTGTGGTCACTAATATCCATGAATATGCCGATGTATTCACTGACTTGCCCGGTGTTGGTTTTGGCAGCTGTAATGCTTAGCCATTGGGGATAAAGTTCTCCGTTTTTCCTTTTGTTCCAGACTTCACCTTGCCAGTGTCCGGTATTGGTGATTTGAGTCCACATTTTTTTGTAAAAGTTACTGGACTGCCTGTCCGATTTAAGCAAACGAGGCGTTTGACCGATTGCTTCAAGTTCTGTGTAGCCGGTGATATAAGTAAAAGCATCATTCACCGACAATATTTTGCTATCAATATCGGTTATGACCACCGCTTCACGGCTAATCCGAAATACTTCGGCATCCAGTTCCAGGCGACGCTGACTTTGATTTTTCTGTAACAATGTCCAGTAGTTATTAGCCAACATTTCCAGCAAAGCTACATCGCCAGCATCATAGTCGGTTGATTTGTCACCCACTCCGACAATCATAACGGTCTTGTCCCCCTGCATCACAGGGACAACCAGATGTCGAAACAATTTGGCGTGATTATCAGGTAATTCTTGGTCGTGCAATGCAGGACAATTATTGATGATCCACTTTCTTTCACGGAAACAGTCGGCCCAAATACCTGCTTTAGGAAAGGGGAAGTCATTGTCAATCACAGTGTTGATCAGATTTTTGGATGACCAGCTACCGAGCGAAAGTGATTTCTGATCATCGTTAACAAAGTGGGCATAAGCCATGCCACTTTGCGTCAAAGTCTCTGCTTGAAACAAGACATGTCTCAGTAAATCAACGTCGGACAAGTTATCACCACGTATTGTTAAATCCAGCAAGGCCGAATTTCTTTGCATGGTGAGTGTGCGTTCATTTTCATGATCACTGCGTTCAATATAACGGCCGATCAAATCGGCCACACCATTAACAAAATCCTGTTTTTCCGTGTAAACCGAACCGATGTCGCTGATGTCATTAGCTTTGGTATAACCTACTATCAACTCACCCAGTAATGCTTTTTTGACCAGGATCTGACTCGTCAGTTGATTAAAAGGCATTTCACAAACTGACGAAGAAACTTTAATGTCATCAATCTTGATATGAATGCATACATCCTCGGGATATAGCATTCCAGAAGGAAGGTGTATCAGTACTTCATCAAAAAACATTTGTTTTGTTTCGGCCCGCTGTGTGGAACGTGATATGGCATAAATCGCCACTAACTCTTTGATTCTTTCACGTAAATTGAGTGCTTGACGACTCAGCTCCTGATCACGAAGCAACAGGTCACGCTCAATTTTTTTGCGCTCTGCAATACTGTTAATAATGACTACGCAATAATCGGCTTTACTGTAAAGATCTCGCACACAATGCACAGCCATATGCGCTTCAAGTATTGACCCATCAGATCGAATATAGCGTTTGTCCAGATCATAACCGTCGATTTCTTTGTCTAACATACGTGTAAAGCAGGTATTGTCCGCTGCAATATCCTCCGGGTGCGTTAGTTCCAGCCAGGTCATGCTTACCAGTTGTTCTCGGCTGTAGCCCAACATATCGCATAAGCGATCATTGACTTCTATCCAGCCTTTTTCCATACTTGTGGAAGCCATACCGACTGGAGAAGCATCAAAATAGGCCATGAAATGACGACGACTAGCTTCCAGCGCCGCTCGTTGTGCAAGGGTTTTGGTTTGGTCGAGGACTATCACAGCAAACATTGGGGTAGACGAAACCTCGCTGGGTAGCAAGGACAGGTGTATATCTGCGATGAACAAGACAGGAGCGGTAAGATCTACCGACTTCATGGCGACTTCTAAAATCGAGCTTTCACCAAAATCTTTTGCCTGCTCGATGGCGCGGCGCAGTCTGTTGTGTTCTTCTTTTTTCAATAGTCGCGGAAAAAAATGATTGAAAAAGACTTTTCGGTTAAGCTTAAAACACCGTTCTGCCATGTCGTTACAATCACTCACCACCCCCATCTCATCAATCACCAAGGCTGGTAGTGGCAAAAATGAAAATAGTTTGGTAAACCGAGAAATTGCCAGATCACTTCTAAATTGAGCTTGTCTTAACTCATCGTTTTGCACTTCAAGCTCGGCCTGATAAATTTTCAGGTCTTCAACCATTTCCGGAATGCTTGCTTCACCTCGTTCTACCGCTTTGAGCGCAAAATCAAAATCTCCTCTACGCAAGGCTTCGAGTGCAGTTCTGCGTATTTGTTCATCAGACGAATATGACTTTCTGGGATTGTTAGACATTTCATTCATTTAAAATCACCTTCAACCCAATTGGTAATATTCACGTGACTGACCACCACGCCCCCGGATGCATGATGAACAGGTGCCGCATGCATTAAAAACCAGCGATGTTCTTTGGGTGAATGACAAGGATATTTGATTGAAAAATTCGGCAGTTGTTTATTCAGTACTTTGCGAATTCCGTCACTGACCTGATTGGCAACCTTGGCATCTGGCCCCTTTTCAACATGGCAAGCATCAAAATAATTAGAGCCAACACCGCTGAACACTAATTCAGGGTCACCATTATTTTCGGCAAACGCACGCCATGCCTGATTGATCAAGGTAATTTTGCCGATGGGGTCAAGCACGGCGATATGCTCTGGCAAAGAATCTATAATGCTTTGTAAATGTTGCACGTCTTTCAACATGGTGATATCAAATAAGGTCATGACTGCACCACTTATATTGTGCGGTTTGTCGATATAAGGCAGGATGCGCACTAAATACCAACTGTTTGAGCCTATCGCTTTCACTTCGCGCTCTATAATCTGCGCCGTGCTTAATGTAAGACGTAAATCAGCCATAAAATCAGGATAATCCATACCATGGGCGAAGTCGTCAATTGGACGGCTAATATCGCCCTCGCGAAAGCGGAAAATATTGGCGGCTTCCGGCGTAAACCGGGTGATTTTCAGGCTCGCGTCCACAAATACGGTAGGAATTAGCGTTGCACGCGTCATATTGTCGAGATCGGAATTTACGCGATTAAGTATTTCAATCTTTTCCTGATTTTCTGCATTGACGGTGTAAAGCTCTTCGTTGACTGACTGCAATTCTTCGTTGGTGCTTTGCAGTTCTTCATTCGATGCCATTAATTCTTCGTTGGTAGCTTGCAATTCCTCATTTGACGTTTCCAGCTCTTCAATCGTTGCCTGCAAACTATCACGCATAACTGACAGTTCCCGTTCCAGATTTTGAATGCGCTCGTTTGAAACCTGGGACACATCAATGACATCTGCGCCCAGACGATTTGTTTCTGTCAGTAACTCCACATCAAACGACAGCAAAAAAAATCGTTCTTGCCCCGGATCAACGGGCACAGGACGAACTGTCATGCGAACATGTTCCATCAGACCATTGCTCGGATCGGTGATGATCACTTCAGAGCGAAATTGCACGTTTTCTTTGATGGCCTTGTGAAACAGGGCAACACCGACCGGCGCCAACTTACCAACCAGTAATTTAGACACCTCCAGACTTACCGTTCCGGTGGGAATTTGCATGAAGCGTTGCGCATCGCCATATACATGCACCAGTTTCCGGTCTTCATTGACCAGAAGTGCAGGGGGAGCGTAACTTTTCATTAAAATGGCCTGGCCGGATTCGATCACCCCAGCCTCCGAATTTGAACGACGATCCTGATGAATTGAAGTGCTGTCTTTGTGTATTGCCGTTCGTCCGCACTGTGAACCCTGATTCAGATCAAGGGGCAAGGAAACAGGGCGTAAAATGCGATAGATTTTGTTTTTACTGTCCGTAACACTAAAATCCCGTTGACGGCTGCCTAATGACTCACTTGGTCCCAATAACATATGGCCGTTATGCACCAGCGCATATTGGAAACGCAGCAGTGCTTTTTCCTGGGCATTATTATCAAAATAGATCAACACATTGCGGCAAGTAACCAGGTTCATCCGCGTGAACGGTGGATCCTCCAAAATATTATGCCGTGCAAACACGATGTTCTGGCGAATCTCATTTTTAACGACAAACTGGCTACCCGTGTGATTAAAAAATCGCAATAAACGTTCGGATGATAACTCGTTGGCGATAGCTTCCGAATAGATACCGGCGCTGGCAATATCGATGTGGGTTTGCTCTACATCGGTCGCGAAGATTTTTAATTGCGGCCATCGCTTGAGTTTATCGAATGCTTCGGCAAACAAAATTGAGATGGTATAGGCTTCTTCTCCCGTCGAGCAGCCTGCTACCCAAATGCGAATTGGCAGCTGTTCTTGATGCTCGGCGATAATTGACGGAATAACATCATTTTCCATCAGATCAAAAGTCTCGGTATCACGGAAAAAGCTGGTTAC
>CAIKYI010000553.1 GCA_903831545.1 uncultured Methylobacter sp.
GCTGCTTTACGTGCGTAATTCCACCAGGTGATGCCGATGCACACCAGATAAAAAGCCATAAAACAATATAATGCCGCGTCAGGCGTACCAGTCATGCTAATCGCCGTGCCGTAACTTTTGGGAATAAAAAATGCGCCGTAAGCGGCAATCGCCGAACTAAAGCCCAGCACCGCAGCCGCTTCTTTGGCCGCATCTTTTTGGGCTTTGGCAATAGCCTCATCGCCCTGTCCTTTGACTGCGCATAAACGTTCGGACATAAAGATAACCGGAATCATCCTGAACGTTGAGCCATTACCTATGCCTGTGGTAATAAATAACACCATGAACATCGCGAGAAAGCCCCAGAAATCGCCTGGGTCACCTGCAGCAGGCATAAAATGCAATACGCCAAACACTGCACAAATCATGATGACAAAATTCCATAACGTCACTCTGGCGCCCCCCAGTTTGTCAGCCAGCCAACCACCGACCGGCCTGATCAACGCCCCAACCAATGGCCCCAAAAAGGCGTATTGGGTTGGATTGACATCCGGAAACAAAATCTTGATCAACATCGGAAACCCGGCAGCATAACCGATAAACGAACCGAAAGTGCCGGTATAAAGCCAGCACATCAACCAGTTATGTTTGCGTTTAAATATGACCGACTGTTCTTTAAAAGATGCTTTGGCCGAAGCAATATCATTCATGCCAAACCACGCCGCGATGCTGGTTGCAATGATGAACGGCACCCAAATAAAACCTGCGTTTTGCAACCAAATCGACTTGGTCACTGCACCTTTAACCCACACTTGCGGATCGCCGCCCAAAGAGCCGAACACGCTAGCCGCAATAACCAGCGGCACTACAAACTGCACGGTACTAACGCCCAAATTGCCCAAGCCGGCATTCAAACCCAGAGCCGTGCCTTTTTGGGACTGCGGATAGAAAAAACTGATGTTAGCCATGCTCGACGCAAAATTACCGCCGCCAAAACCGCATAACAATGCCAACACCACCATTAACAGATAAGGCGTTTCGGTATTTTGTACCGCAAAACCTATCCATATTGACGGCAACAACAATGAGGCGGTACTGAGCGTAGTCCAGCGACGACCACCAAAAACAGGCACCATAAATGAATAAAAAATCCGTAAGGTAGCACCGGAAAGCCCCGGCAAGGACGCCAGCCAGAACAGTTCATTAGTCGTGTACTTAAAACCGATACTTGGCAGGTTAATCACCACGACGCTCCACACCATCCACACCGCAAAAGCCAGTAACAACGCGGGAATGCTGATCCACAGATTTCGGTTAGCAATACGTTTTCCGGTCAGTTCCCAGAAGCTTTTATCTTCAGGATTCCAGTCAGTCAAAATCAACGGTGACGGATGACTTAGTTCATGCAGATCTTTGGATATTTTGGCCAGTTCTGGCACTACGCGCCGCTCCATCTGCACGATGGAAAAATGCATCCAGGTCAGCGCGATAGTCATTAACACAAACAGCAACATGAAACAGCTGCTCCAAATGCCGGTCAAATCGTTCAACATACCAAAAGTCAACGGCAACATGAATCCGCCCAAACCACCAATCATGCCGACTGCGCCGCCTACCGCACCGACATTATCGGGATAATAAACCGGGATATGTTTGTACACCGCCGCCTTGCCAAAGGACATGAACAATCCCAACACCGACATCAATAACACAAAACCTACAGGGCCAATTGCCATGCTAAAGCTGATATCGCCTTTGATGCCATGCACGACATAATCGGTAGGCGGATA
>CAIKYI010000554.1 GCA_903831545.1 uncultured Methylobacter sp.
ATGACCACTTGGTCCTGTTGCGTGACCAGATAGATTGAGAGTAGTCGGTTGTAGGATTTGGGACTCGGGTATTACTTCAATATAATCGGCAAAAGAAGGATTGCAGGTATGTTCATCGCCGTTTCCGCTTGCTTCACCACCTTTCAATGATTTTTCAGAAAAAACATATCCGTTCGGTGCTTTTATTGTGCTTACCTCTTAATCACAAGAATGCCTCGCTCCATCTAATCCCGTAGGATCGGTTTGACATTGAGCCGCAATTGATTGACTTGCTTGATCTGACCAGGATAGTGAAATGGCCGAAAAATAAATAAGGGTGGTTGCTAAGTGCGTGTTTTAAAAGTCCTGCGTCCGCCACTTGTTACTATTTTTGCCATAATTCAGACCTTATTTTACTTTCCACGGAAGAGAAATTGCACAGATAAAGGTTAATTTAAGCAAATTTCAAAGCATCCCTGACTTTTAAAACACGCACTAAATAAATTATGTGTCACTAACCATCGATGACTTAATGCAATGTGTTGATAGCCACCTAGATAGCTTTATCTTTATGGTAAAGCTGTCTGCCTTGATCCCTGTATTAATTTGGATAGAGGATCTACCCGTTTATCTTTGTGATGATAAATCGTATTTAGGAAAGATGTCTATTAAACAAAGACCAATTTAAACCAATATATTAATGAAAACAGTTGTTTTTCAGAGGGAGTTGAAGTTAAGCCGCTCATGATAAAATAAACTCACCCAAGTCGGCTTAAATTAATGGATTGAAGGGATTAACACTTATAGATGTCGTAACTAAATCAACTGCTTAGCGTTTGATTTTCTTAAGCCGAAAACGGTTAATAAACCTGACGCAATCAATAAGGCTGATCCAGGCAAAGGCACCGCAGCAACATTTATAGTCACTCCAGCAGGTTGTAGCGTATCACCTGGTTTAATTAAACTATCAGCATTAAAGTCAAACAACAATGGCGGGTTGGTAATATTCAAAAAACTGTTCGCGCCCACAGCTAATGCTTGAAAATGCAGGGTTGCCAGTAAAGTAGGTGCGCTGATATCCACGCCAACGCCTAGTTCATTTAACGGCGAAGTACCGGAAATAGTCTCGCCAAAATGCACGGTACCGGTGTGTGTGGCTACGTTAGTACTGATGGTATTGCCAAAAATATCGGTATCGGTGCCAGCCCCAAAAATGCTGGCACTGGTCAGCGTTAAAGCAGACATCTTGCTACTATCGTAGGTCAAGTTAAAATCAAAACCGCCAAAATTCGGCAGCGCATCGGCATAGATATAAGCATCAAAAAAGGAGCCTACTGTAGTGGTATAGGCGGTGGTATTGCCAGGCAGCTTGATAGAAAGCAGCGTAGAGGCTTGCGTGTTGTTGAAAAAGCCAACAAAAATCAGCGCCATCAATTTAATCAGTATGTGTTTATTCATCAGGGATTCCATTTTTTTAAAGAGCCGGGCTTTGCCCGGCCCGGCAATAACAATATTAAATTACATGTATTAGAGCTTAATTAAAGACCACATTTTGGCTTACTGCATAAACTGGCCGCTTTTCTATAATCCAGTATGTTGATTTTCAGGTCGCCATTGACATCAGCCGGATCTTTGGCCGCAGCAACTTCGCCGTTTCTGGCTTTAATCAAGACTAAGTCAGTGGTGTTAATCTGGTAGTCGGTATCGACATCACCAGGGCCAGTGACATTAACATCATAATTTTTAACCACTGTTTTCTGATCAGCATCTTTTACTTTAACGCTAAAATTAAATTTGCCGACTTTAGGTACATTGGCAACGTTACGGGACAAAATGCCGGTGGTTCCATTGAGCGCAAAACCAGAAGGTAATACACCGCTATCAACTGTAGTTACATAGGGTGTATTGCCGCCGTTTGGTAACCTTCTTTCGGCAAAGGGCTCATATAAACTGATGTTCTGGATGCCATTGATCAGATCTAAAGGTGCAACTGCATTGAATTCACCCATTTGCGAGCCGAGGTATTCACCAACAATCACATTTTGGGAGCAATCAATAGTGGTGTTCATGGTTTCGCCCGGATTAGCGGGGTCATATTGAGTAACGGTGACGTTACCTGGAATGCCATGAATACCGTCTGTTGCCACGTTATCGCACATCGCCTCACCATTTTCTCCGTCTAGTGTTTCTGCGGTGCCGGCATAGGCATAAAACTCATAACGGCGGGTAACTACTTCGTCACCCTTGCCGCCCATGTCATCCGGATTACCGAATTTCTCTGCTTTCGCGGCATTTTTGAGTTTGCCTGATTTCAGATCTGGAGTCTGGGTTTGCATCAGGTAAAATTCCGTCTCTATATCAGCAGGAACTTGCTCTATACCATTTCTCCACAAAGCCACGCCATTCGCATCCTCATTACCCACCAAATCTTCCAAGGATAAAGGATTCACTTTATGAGTGGATGTTTTGATGACTTTCACCCAGCTAGGCTCACCAAATAGTTTATTCGCCGGAACTGGAGCTGGCGGAGCTGGCATTACTGCAACCACTTGGGCTGGAGCATTAATATTTACTTGAGCAGGAAAAACTTGAGCAGGCGGCAGAATTTGCAAAGGCGGTTGGTTAGCAATTGGGTTAGGAATTACTACGGCTGGTTTTACCACCGCAGGTTGTACACCTGGTGCTTGATAATACCAGTTGGGCGTACCTACATGCACAATTGGGCCCGGTATGTTGGTTATATTATCTGGGGCTTTCACTAACCAGTTATACTTAATGGCCGAGTAAGCGGTGTTATATAAACCCACACCAAAGTGTTCGCAACCTTGGTTGATTCCAGGATTAGTGCAAAGGTGTCCACCGGTAGGCCCAATGGCTCCCGGATTAGCTGCTTTTGTAACACCAGCATTGGTGCCGGTGATCAAACCAGAGGGCTTATCCACCTCATAGCGAATAAAAACCTTGGGGTGAGCAGGATCGGTAAGATCTTCCCGGATCTTCGGCATGCCGTAGTGATTATATGAATAAGTGCCACCAATACTAGCGCTTCGCACATCATCAATTTCAATTTCAAAGCCGTAACAATCGCTACCCGTATCGTTGACTGCATCAAAGTTACCTAACGATCCATAAGCGGTATCCGCTTGGCTTCCAGTACTAAGTGCCATCAGTGGTAACAGCGCTAATATTTTTTTCATTAAAGATCCTGTGTGTGATGGTTATGATTTAAAAACTTCAAATTAAGACGGATATGCACTAACGCATGCTGCTTAAGTATAAGAGTTGAGACTGAATTGAAAATTAACAATTGCAAGTAGAGTCACTTGCAAAACCCATTAGAGCGAACGGAATTAATAGCCAGAAGGGTAAAAAAGAAAATTCACCTGCCTAAAAATGATAAAATAAACGCGTTGGAAAACAAAAAAATTCATTAAATTAGCTTGTTAAGAGAAACTTTATCACAGCCCCATCTTTATATATAAAGCGATGTTCACGTTTATTTAGCTTGACTGGAATGAACCCAGATAAACCAAGATGTTATTCGTCAATAAACTTAGAGTAAACATAATCTTAATTATGGCTGCAAGGCTTTACTCAATTAACTTCTTTAAAATCAAGAAATAAAAACTTAAACATCGAGTATATAATTTATTCTATCATGCGAAGTTAAATTCAACCTTAAAATAAATGAGATCAATATTGGCTATTTTTACCCTATGCCCCCAATAGGTAAAAATAAGAAAGAGATAATATACAGAAGCGCTTTAGCTCAATTAGTTACGATGCTAACCACACATATGGGCTCAGCTATAAAACGTAGTTCTTGTCGTGTAATGAGACAAAATTACATCTGAAGTTAATATATTTAGAATATTATAAATACGCAATTTTGTCCTTTTTTAGGGAATGGGTAAAAATAGCCAGTATGATTTAGGGGTATGTATTGGTGGGGTGGATTCTTACATGCTTAAGACAGCTTCCCCACTAAAAGCGGTCAGTCGATTAATTGGATTAACCACCTAAAGCTGGTGGATTTGAGCGGTTACTGAGAGTCTGTGTACAAGACAAATTGGACGTCTTTTGTTGTATAAATATGTTTTTAAAGATCAATGCGCTTACCATCCAAAAAACTCAGTTCTCGAGCAAATACTAAACCTTAAATTGCCCTACAGTTACACTTAAGTTTTGAGTTTGCTCTTCAAGTGAGTCTGCTGACGCGGCGGCTTGCTCGACGAATGCGGCATTCTCTTGTGTGACGTCATCGATTTGCTCAATTGCAAGATTGACTTTGTCAATGCCAG
>CAIKYI010000555.1 GCA_903831545.1 uncultured Methylobacter sp.
TACCCGGCTTTTATAACGATAACAAAACCAATTGATAAAGAACCATGAATACCGCAACTAAAACACTGCTGGCTTTGTTGGCAAGCTCGATGGTTTCCAGCGCCTTCTCCGAACAGTCCGAAGAAATGCTAAAGGTCAAAAAATCGACCTTTGTTAATCTGGTCGATCTGTTGGTGCAACGTGGCGTTATCAATAAAGAAGAAGGCAGTGGTCTGGTGACTGCCGCGCAGCAGGAAGCGGCTGCCGAAGACAAGCGCAGTAACGCTGTTGCAATTACGGAGCAGAATCTTACAGACCAAGCCGTTGCCAGTGATACGGGAAAAAATGGCGGCAAAATCAAACATGTCAGCTATGTGCCGGAGTTTGTCAAAAAAGAGATTCGGGATCAGGTTCGGGCCGAATTAAAAGGCGAAGTAGTTACCGATGTAAAGAAAGATGCCAAATCCGAAGGTTGGGGCATACCCGGCGCATTACCGGAATGGGTAGCAGCAATTAATCCCAGTTTTGATGTACGGATACGCTTTGCGGATGAGTTTTATGGCAAAGGTAATGAATCTGGTTTTGGTGTTGGCCCTTATGACTGGCTAGCAATCAATAAAAATGGCCGTGGGCTTCAAAGCTTTAGCAACAGTAACCCAAACGAAGCATACCTTAACAACCAAAAAGACCGCTTGCGGTTACGCGAACGGTTACGACTCGGTTTTGAAGCTAAAATTGCCGATGGTCTAAAAGCCGGTATTCGTTTGGCAACCAGTAATATCAACAATCCCGTTTCCAATGATCAAACCCTTGGCAACACCGGCCAGTCCTATCAGTTGGCGATTGATCGGGCTTTTTTGCAATACGATTATGTCGATAACAAAGGCAATGACTGGTTCAGCCTGTATGGTGGACGCATATTAAATCCGTTTGTTTCTACGGATGTGGTGTTTGATCCGGATTTGAGTTTTGAAGGCGTGGCCGGCAGTTTTCGTTATCACTTCAATCAGGATGACCCCAAATTACGCAACTATCATGTCCCCAATCCTACCGCGCGTTTTGGCGTAAACCAGGGCCAGCAATCACCCGACAGCGTATTTATGACTTTGGGCGTGTTTCCGATTCAGGATGTTAACTTTTCGGTTAACGATAAATGGCTTTATGGCGCACAGCTCGGTGCCGATTGGTTGGTATTTAACGAGTCGCGCTTTAATATCGCTACGTCGTATTACGAGTACAAAAATATTAATGCAAGAAAAAATCCAATCGCAAGTAACTCAAATGACTGGACTGCACCACAGTTTGTTCAGAAGGGTAATTCTATGGTGGCGATTACCGATGCCAACACCCTTAATGGTTACTGCGATGCAAACCCTGATGGATCAGCGGCCAATACGGATGTCGGCTGTTTGTTCGGTTTGGCGTCTGAATTCAAAATATTTAATGCCACGGCGATGTTTGACTATGCGGGCTTTGAGTCGGCGCATGTCTTAGTCACTGCCGATTACGCGAAAAACCTGGGATTTAATCGTCAGCGCATTTTGAGTGAGTTTGGCAATTCATACGCCAGCACCGACCTGCAAGAGCGCACCAATGCCTATCAGGCCCGCATCGATATAGGTGATCCGGAGATTAAACGGTTCGGCAATTGGAGCGTCAATCTGGCTTACCGTTATGTAGAGCGCGATGCGGTACTGGACGCGTTTACCGATTCGGTTTTCCATCAGGGCGGCACCGATGCTAAAGGCTGGGTGCTGGGTACCCAGTATGGTCTGGCTAAAAATACCTGGTTGAACCTGCGCTGGTTCAGCACCGATGCCATCGACGGACCCAAATACAGCGTCGATACGCTGAATGTGGATTTGAACGCGCGTTTTTAA
>CAIKYI010000556.1 GCA_903831545.1 uncultured Methylobacter sp.
CAGCTCCAGATATCAGATTCCACGCCCCAATCATCACGAAGCAAAACCGCAGCAGCTTCAACTTCACGGAAAATTGTTCCTGATCCCAATAATTGTACTCGGGGAGCTTTACTGTCAGCGCCTTTACTAAAGCTATACATACCCTTCAGGATATCCAGTTCCACGCCTTTAGGCATCGCAGGATGAGCGTAGTTTTCGTTCATTACGGTGATGTAATAGAAAACATCTTCCTGCTCTACATACATGCGCCGTAATCCATCCTGAATAATCACTGCCAATTCATAGGCATAGGTCGGATCATAGGATACGCAATTAGGAACGGTTGCCGCCATCAAATGACTATGGCCATCTTCATGTTGCAAACCTTCGCCATTCAATGTGGTTCTTCCCGCAGTACCACCCATTAAAAAACCTCGGGTACGTTGATCTGCGGCTGCCCAGATTAAATCGCCTACCCGCTGAAAACCAAACATCGAATAATAAATGAAGAACGGAATCATCGGAACGTTGTGCGTTGAATACGAAGTACCTGCCGCAATCCAGTCACACAAACCGCCCGCTTCGTTAATGCCTTCCTGCATCACCTGGCCGTGCTTGTCTTCCTTGTAGAACATTAATTGATCGGCGTCTTGCGGTGTATAAAGCTGGCCGACTTGCGACCAGATACCTAATTGCCGGAACATACCTTCCATACCAAAAGTTCTTGATTCGTCGGGTACAATCGGCACGATGCGTTTACCAATATGTTCATCTTTGGTCAAAATATTAAGCAATCTTACAAAAGCCATGGTTGTGGAGATTTCACGACCTTCACCGCTGGCTTCCAGCAACGCTTTAAAATCGGTTAAAACCGGAACATCCAGCGCATAAGATTTTGCCCTTCTGGACGGCAAATGGCCGCCAAGCTCTTTACGGCGCTGTTGCATATAAGCCAATTCTTTTGAACCTTCCGGAAAACTCAGATAAGGCAGATCGTGCAATTGTTCGTCGGTAACCGGCAATGCGTAACGATCACGGAAATTACTGAGTGAACTTGCACTCATTTTTTTCTGTTGATGCGAAATATTCTGGGCTTCACCCGAAGACCCCATACCATAACCTTTAATGGTTTTAGCCAAAATAACGGTCGGTTGTCCTTTATGATTAACTGCGGCATGGAAAGCCGCAAAGACTTTAACAGGGTCATGGCCGCCGCGATTAAGTTCCCAGATCGCATTATCTGACCAGTCGGAAACCATGGCTTTTAATTCAGGCGTGTTGAAAAAATGTTCACGGACATAAGCGCCGTCTTTAGCCTTAAAGGTTTGATAATCGCCATCGACGCAAGACATCATTCGCGCCACCAACAGACCGTCTTTATCCCGAGCCAGCAACGCATCCCACCGCTGTCCCCAAACCAGCTTGATCACATTCCAGCCGGCACCGCGAAATTCGCTTTCCAGTTCTTGGATAATTTTGCCATTACCACGAACAGGACCATCGAGACGTTGTAAATTACAGTTGATAACAAAAATAAGGTTATCCAGTTTTTCCCGACCGGCCATGCCGATAGCACCCAATGATTCAGGTTCATCAGTTTCTCCGTCGCCCAGAAAACTCCAGACTTTACGTCCGCTAGTATCGGCAAAACCACGATCCTGCAAATAATGCATAAAACGCGCCTGGTAAATGGCCATAATCGGCCCAAGTCCCATGGAAACAGTTGGGAATTGCCAGAAATCGGGCATCAACCAGGGGTGTGGGTAAGAAGGCAAGCCAGTACCGTTAACTTCCTGACGGAAGCTATCCATCTGTTCCAAGGTCAGGCGTCCCAATAAAAACGCACGGGCATAATCGCCCGGCGTTAAATGACCTTGAGTAAAAATAAGATCACCGTCATTGTGCTCTGAAGCCGCATTCCAGAAATGGTTGTAACCAACATCATATAAAGTGGCTGCCGATGCAAAACTGGCAATGTGACCACCAACGTTAGTATGTTTGTTAGCCCTTAACACCATCATCATGGCGTTCCAACGCACATAAGCACGAATTTTATGCTCTATGGTAACGTCACCCGGAAACTGGGCCTGTTGTGCAACAGGAATTGTATTGGTATAAGCCGTGTTGGCACTGAAAGGAATATCAAATCCGGCTTGACGGGTTGCGGCAACCAACTGCTCAATCAGAAAGTGCACACGTTCACTGCCATCCTGTTCCAGAACAGCTTGTAGCGCTTCAATCCATTCCCTGGTTTCTGTAGGATCTATGTCATTCTGTCCGGTAATTTTCGATATTAAACTGTTGGTCATTGATTGATCCTGTAACGGCGAGTATGCATGGATTAAAAGTTGTAAGTTGTGTTAATCATAGGATCACAAGAGCAAATGTAACCCGACTTTTTACTGAAATAGTCAAAACAAGGCCATAAGCGCTTTGACTCTTGGTTATAGTATAAACAAAGCAAGGGGGGCATTGCACCCGTTTTAGTCATTTTACTGTTAAAAGCAGGATATCAAATAGGTAAGTCATTTACCTGTTGTTTGGTTTTTTAGGACATAGCAGTTTATTATAGGTAGGGAC
>CAIKYI010000557.1 GCA_903831545.1 uncultured Methylobacter sp.
AGGCTCAACTAAGTACATGAACTTTACATGTGGATTCATCTTTATATTTCCAAAAACAGAAATTATATTGTAAATTTCAGATGGATTTAAATCTTTTATTCTATCCTGAGTAATTATGTTGTCACATAGTTTGTAAATAATGCTTCATGCTTTTCCAAATGAAAATCCAAATCAACGAAGAAAAAATAAACGGTATTTGTCTCACTAAAAATACGAAAGTGTGTTGTGGGGCTAAACCTGTAACATTGCCATAAAGAGATAACACCTGAGCAAGAGGTGTTATCTCTGATTAACCATCTTGTTACACCAGTTTATTTCTCTGTTGTAAAATCAGCTACTTTAAACAATTTTCATCGTTATGCAGTGGATTGTTAACATGTGTGCTGATCGGTGTAATCTGCATTGTCGTGCAGGCATTTGAGGATATAAGATCTTTTAATTGTCCGTTAGCTGGCTTGGACAGCCAGAGGTTGTAGTTATCAGGAGTGATAATAACAGGCATTCGTTCATGAATTGATGCTATCAAGTCGTTGGCGGCAGTAGTAATAATTGCGCAGGTAAAAACCGTTTCCTGGTTGTCTTCCCAGTGCTCCCAGATACCTCCAAACGCGAACAAGCCATTGTTTTTCTGATGTAGGTGATAAGGTTTTTTACCTGTTTCTGTCGTCTGCCATTCAAAAAAACCTGTTGCCGGAATCAGGCAGCGTCTATGCTGGAAGGCATTTTTAAACGATGGTTTTTCTGACAGGGTTTCTGCCCTGGCGTTGAATAAATGACTGGCAATTTTACGATCCTTAGACCATGACGGAATTAAGCCCCAGTGTAAATTAACTGCCTTTCTGCTACCGTCTTCCAGTTGCACGATGGCGAGAATTTTTTGCCCGGGCTGAATGTTATAGTCTGGACAATAAGCAGATAAGCTCGGCAAATCAAACAGCTCAATCAGCTGTTTTTCATTCGCAATCAAGTTATAACGTCCACACATACATGCATCCTGAACTGATTAAACTGGAAAAAACGTTTCAGCAGTCAATTCTAACAAAGATTAATGATTCATGGCTGGAGCAATACCAAATTGAGCTGTGGATGAAACGTGATGATTTATTGCATCCGGTGATTTCCGGCAATAAATGGCGCAAGCTGAAATATATATTGGATCAAGCCCTGTCAGTAGGTAGTGATACTTTAATCAGCATGGGTGGAGCTTACTCCAATCATCTACATGCCTTGGCTTATGTAGGTAAATTGTTGGGCTTGAAAACCATTGGTCTTGTTCGTGGTGAGCAACCCGATGTTTTAACGGCCACTTTGCAAGACATGAATGACTGGGGTATGGAGCTCAGATACATATCCCGTAGTGATTACAGGCTGCTCAGGCAGTATAAACACTATCAGTCCCTGCCTGATATCAAGCCAGGGCAATACTGGTTGCCAGAAGGTGGAGCGCAAGCTTTAGCCTTGAACGGTGTTGCGGAATTGGTTGAAGAAATTAAAATTCCATACACCTTGATGTGTGTTCCTTGTGGCACCGGAACGACTTTGGCAGGTCTTATTGATGCTGTCCCTGAAGGAATTTCAGTGCTTGGAATTGCGGCCTTAAAAAATGCGGAATTTTTAACCGCTGAAGTTGCAGCGAGGTTGTCACAATCTCGTAATAATTGGCAGATAAACTTTAATTACCATTTTGGTGGTTTTGCCAAATCCAATGCCAATTTAAGTGCATTTATTGAAGATTTTGAAGTGAAAAACTTGATACCCCTTGAGTCGGTTTATACAGGAAAAATGATGTATGCTCTGTATGAGTTAATCAAAAAAGGTCACTTCAAACCTGGTGAGTGTATTATTGCTTTACACACCGGCGGATTGCAGGGCCGAAGGGGGTGCGGGTCAAGCACAATCCCAATTTCACAAAAGGTGCGCGATGCGCACTCTAAATAACAGAGTACAGTATGGAAATAACTGAAACAGAAATCCCGGTTGATTTACAAAAAAAAGAACTTTATATCAACCGTGAACTTAGTCTTTTGGAGTTTAATAAACGGGTTTTGGCTCAGGCAAAAGATGACAAGGTGCCGCTGCTTGAGCGGCTGAATTATTTATGTATCTCCTGCTCTAATCTTGACGAGTTTTTTGAGGTTCGTGTAGCCAGCGTTATCCAGATGGCGGCCATTGATCCAAAAGCTGTTGGTCAGGATGGTTTGACGCCAAGCGAACAATTGGAGCTTATTGCTGTTCACGCCCACCAGTTGGTTGACGAACAATATAAAGTTCTTAACGATATTCTTATTCCCAAGCTGGCCAAAGAAAATATTCGTTTCATTCGTCGTAAAGATTGGACTGAAACCCAGCATAAATGGCTGGAAGCTTTTTTCAATGATGAATTGTTGCCCATTTTAACGCCGGTTGGACTGGATTCGGCGCATCCATTTCCACGAATACTTAACAAGAGCTTGAACTTTATCATTTCTTTGACCGGAAAAGATGCGTTTGGCAGAAATAGTGGCCGAGCTATTCTACAAGCGCCAAGAGCTTTGCCGCGTATTATTCAACTTCCTGCCGAGGAAGCGGTTACTGGCGGGGCTAGTTTTGTATTTTTATCATCGATTATTCATGCGTTCGTCGATCAGTTGTTTAATGGCATGAATGTCAAAGGTTGCTATCAATTCAGGGTCACCCGGAACAGTGATTTCTTTGTTGATGACGATGCTATTGACGATTTGCTGCTGGCAGTTGAAGGCGAGCTGGCCATGCGTAATTATGGTGATGAAGTTCGTCTGGAGATAGACGCAAATTGCCCGGATGAAACAGTTACATTTTTGCTGGATCGGTTTGAAATGACCCGTGA
>CAIKYI010000558.1 GCA_903831545.1 uncultured Methylobacter sp.
AACTTGTTCGGTATCTCAATGGGAAGCCGTATTTAAAGAGATAGGTGTTTCATCTAGCGATACAGAACGGTTTGCTTGCACAATGAGCAGCGCCAAAGAAAGGCTTTTACTTAAAGAGGATGGTGTCGACGATGATGATTTGCATAAGAAATTTGAGTGGTGAAACTGCTATTCAAAATAAAGGATGTCCTTGTACTTAATAGGCGCTTGAGCCAATCCCAAGCGCATTTCTGTTTTTGTGGTGATTTTACTTTCATTAAAATAATGACCTATGAATTACTTAATTTTCATATTATACAATTGATTTATAAATATTATTTAATTAAATTGAGTATTGAATTGCAGGATTTAGGGATGATCTTATTGCCGAATAAAATCAGTCCACGGTTTTGAAAAATAAAGATTAGAGAGATTTTTTAAAGCACATAAAACAACGATCAATTTGTCGTCATATCAAAATATGATTAATCCTTTTCTGTACTGAAATAAAAAATGATTTAAGTAAAATTTAAACTAAATCAATAACACCAGGATTTGATCAACCGAACTATAAAAAATTTACAGTATCATATAGTATTATTTCATTTCTCTAGGTTCATGTTCTGCCAATATGCATCCAGACAAGATATTCGGATCATTACCATTCATTGAACAATGTGTTGACACTTGCAACACATTAAGCTAATTTTTATCAATATTTTTTATTTGAATAAGCATCTAATTATGCAAACAACCGCTGAAGTAAATATACACTTGCGTGCCCGTGCGCATGACAAATTGCTCATTGACCAGGCAGTTGAATTGCTGGGCTCAAACCGTTCACAATTCATGATGGCCTCGGCTCTCAAAGAAGCTAAAAATGTAATTCTTGAGCAAACGTCAATTTATGTGGATAACCAAACCTTTCAAAATGTTCTGAGCTTGTTAGATACACCGGCAACAACAGAACAACTTGAAGGTTTACAGCGCTTAAATACTGTCAAAGCTCCTTGGTCGCATGAATAAAAAAACGGAATTTAGCGCACCGATTTATTTAACCGATGCGCATAAGACAGACGGTTTTCAATCTGGCGAGGAGGCCTTAGATACCTGGTTACAGGATCGTGCGCTGGATAACATGAAAATTGGGGCAAGCAGAACTTATGTTGTTTGCCCAACTGCTACGCTTAAAATTATCGGATATTATGCTCTGTGTATGGGACAGATTTTGAATGAGGATGTTACCGGGTCTATGCGACGCAATATGCCCAGACAGATTCCAACGGTCATTCTTGGCCGTCTTGCCATTGATAAACAATGGCAAGGAAAAGGCTTGGGCAAAGCACTTCTTCTAGATGCCGTTCAAAGGTCTGTACGGGCGGCAAAGGAAATATCGGCACGTCTTCTGGTTGTTCACGCACTTTCCAAAGAAGCCGAGGCTTTTTATCTGCACCATGGATTTATTCGATTACCTATCGATGCACCGACTTACGCCATTGATCTCGTTAAGTTTGCCAGCCTTGTTGAATAGTTAAATTACAAAACCAACAGCCCTGCTCTTTATAAAATAATTACATGATATTATATAGTATGATTTCATATCATACTATAGCTCTATTGCACCACCAACTGCCCGCACCCCCCAAATAACAAATCCGTCTACCACTCCGTTTGTGGATCTGTAAGGTTTGGCATTGACTAGGGACTGTAATGAACCGTTGAGGATGTTTAAGGCTTGCTGGGATTTGGCATTAATAAATAAGCCTATCCTGGATTGGCCGACACAGCAGTGCCCTGGCAATCAGCGCTGCGGGTAGGTTTTTACACGAAACCCTAGCGCAGTTAACAAGCCTACTACGAAGGCTCGCCCACGGGGAAATTTCTAGGCTATCCGTTTCAAGATATGTAGCGCACCCAACAACTCTAAAACTATCGTGTCACTGCCCTGCACTGCACCAGATTCATGGCCATCCATAAATCCCGATATATGGGATTATCTGTCGCCGCATCAATTGCAACGACCTTGTTGTTTGAGTTCGGCAAAGCCTTTTAACAATTGCCGGTAAGCCGGGAAGTCAATTTCCGGCCACAGCTGTATGTCCTCGACAGATGCCCTGCCCTGCATGAACTGATCAAGTATTGGCTGTTGATCGCTCGCAATCTCCAGGTCTTTAAAAAATACGGTGGACTCTTGTTGTTTGTGAGTCTCGCCGATAATCGTTATGGTATCCGGCTTTAGCTGTTCAAGGATGGGATCGTAAACAGCAGGAAGCGTCGGGGCTGGTACCGATAATAGTATGATATTGAATGGTATCATACCATATCGAATCATATCATTTTGTCAGCGCTTCAATCTTGCTGTCAATCGCGTCCTGCAACACATCAAGACAAAATTTCTGCATGCTGTCCGGGGTATGTTCGGCGATATATTTCAGCTTTAACAAATACGGTTCAGGCAGTCTCAGGTTATACACTTTGGTCACGTCTTCGCGTACCCCCTGCTCTTCCCAGGGAAAGGTGCTGTCCTGTTTCGCGGGGGCGGCTTCGACGGTTCGTTCATTGGCTCCGGCAATAAAGGCATCAATTTCCTCGGCCGTTTTTTTCCCGTTTTTTCCGGGCAAGCGGCTTTTCATGTTACTCATCGCTAAATACCTCTTTATATAAGGTTTCCATTTCTTCTACGGCTTTTGCGTCTCTGGGTTTTAATTCGCTTACGCCCAAACCGCTGCTGGCGGCTTTTCGATAGGCGATGCGATCTTTGATGCCGGTAGGGCTTAAGCTCAGATTGGTAAAGTCATTTAAAATTTCAACGGTATCATCGGATTCATGCACCGAAGGATTGGTAGACGAGCGGCTGATAATAACCCAGGCTTGCAAGTCGGGATTAAACGCTTTCGCGGTTTCGACCAGTTCGTCCATCTGGTTTAGCGTCCAGATATCAAACTGGCTGGGCTGGATGGGAATATAAGCTTTGTGCGCCACGACCATGGCCGATCTTAATTCAACCGAATCGCGACCGCCGGCATCGATGATGATGTCTTCATAACGGGTGGCCAGATCTTTAACTTCCGCCGGCAAGCCTTTACCGAATTTCTGCACGCAGGCAACCCGTGGCGTTATATCCATTTCATCGCGGCTTTGCGCCCAATAGTTGGCGCTGCCCTGCGGGTCGGTATCTATCATTAACACGTCACGACCTGACAAAGCCCGCATGGCCGCCAGATTAGTCGCTATCGTGGTTTTTCCGGTGCCGCCTTTTTCGCCGCCAATTAAAACAATCATAGTAGGTCATCTCATGTTATATCGTATGGTATGAAATCATATCATACTAATGTTAAGTTTTTTGGTTATCGGATAAGGACATGCTGTCCGGTCAAGTCAGCAGGTCTTTTTTTCGGTTACTAAGCTCCGGCTTGAAAACCTTTTTTGTGCATGTTGCGACAGCTATCAGCTTAAAGCGTGGGGGGTGCAAGCTCTGCTTGCGAGCAGGCGAAGCCTGCACTCCGAGTCTCTGGTACAGGAAGCTTGGGAACCGGAAACACGCGGTATGAAATCATATCATACTATATCATGCCGCTTTGTCGCTATGGCCGTACAGATTACCAAACAGTCTGGTCACAATGAAGATCATGGTTCGCGTGGTTTTGATCGCCGGAATCCGGCTGGGATCTTCTGCGGCGAAATCGTCAATCGCGGCATTCATAAACTCGACCAGACCCATTTGCGGATTGTCCTTGATTACCCGGTTAACAAACCGATCCTGAAGTTTTGATTTTATTTTTTCGTCCATGTGCGTGTCTTTAACCAGCGACTGCAATTCTAGCGTCCAGGAGCACAGCTTGTTTGTCCAGCCAGTCGTAATCCATGTCAGCTTGAGAGGGCAGGGGACCGAAGGCGTGTTGAAAAACGCACAACACATCGAAGCAAAGATCCATGAACAGGTAAGCCATGTCTTCATTTTGTTCGGCGATAGCTTGCGGAAATAGGCCGAAAATCGCTTGAGCCAGGGCGGCTTGTTCGAGTTGGAACTGCTCAATAATTTTTGCACCGAATTCTTCGTCAATGCTCTTTGCGAAGGCGATAGCCTGGTACAGTTCTTGTTCGCTGAGTTCGTGCATTGCTCCCTCTATTAGTATGATATGAATTGGTATCATACTATATCATATTAATTTATGAGGGGGCATCGTGCTGTTGGCGGAGTTAAGTTAGTCATCGTCAGTTGACGGCCAATTGTGGTCTTTGAGTACTTCGATAAAATAATCGTTTTAAGGACAGCTTATAGTCAGAAAACAGCCGCTCACTTTTTTGCAACGTCCTTGGTGTTGTCGGCTATCGCCGGGCTAGCAAGCACCGTTTCAGAATTTGACCAAAATGGACTCATAGAAATGATGGCCATCAATTTTTTTTACAAAAAAGGGTAAAACCATGTTGACTGGAAATGGAGTGGCTCATGTTGCTACAAGCAAATTGTGATCGACATGAGCCGTATTCCTAAAACTTCCTTGCTGTTTCATTCTGAGTAGCCAAAACAATATGAACTGCAGAAATTGGCTCGTAAATGGGGTTAACGCCAGAACTCTGCAGGCATGACGGCTTGATTAACTTGGTGGTTTTCGACGTTGTGCGCTGACTAGGCCTACCAACGCGCTGCCAAATAACCAGATTGAAGTGGGTATGGGTACTGCCGATGTTGTAATATTCAACGAATAACCCGCGAAAGGAGCAAAGTTAGTGCCTCCAGAATTTCCTCCTAGCAAAATCGTATAGATCTGTCCGGTGTTTGCGTGAAAAGTAATGCCGTCGCTCGAGTTTACGGTTGCATCGTGAGTAAGGTAAGTCATACCACTTGCACTGAGAGGGTTATCCGAGTCGAAAGTAGGAGAAATTCGGACCCCATTGATGACGCAACTAGGGCAATTCCATTGGCCGTGGCCATTCCAAGTACCCTCTGGCATGCCGGAAAAAATCGATATGCCGAAATTACTCCATGTTTCGGCGCTGCCAACTGGTTGAAGAGCACTGACCTTGATTGTTACATCGGTAGTGACATTCGCTCTAAATAATCCGACATCGGTATTATGTTCCCATCCTTTTGTGCCGTCGAACCAGGCGCCTTTTGCGGTGTCAATATCTGCCCAAATACCGTATCTATCATGGGCATCCTGAGATGAAACCGTTAAGGAGTCACCGCCCGTCGTGATTTCAGCAGCCCAGTGCAATTTGTCATTATTAAAACCGAAGGGAGTTAGTGATGAGGTCCATCCTGCAAAGACGGGGGATTCGTTTGCCCACCCATCAGCACCATGTTTATCGGTGTTAATATTTGAAGCGTATGCATTGACAGTGTTGTAGTAGGTGCTTGACGCCAGTGCGTTTGTGACAACACCCACCGTCAACATCGAACCGGCGATGGTGTTAGTTATTGCTAACGCGAGCCTGCTTTGTTTTTTCATGTTAGTACCTCAATCAGATCAAGACTCTAAGCGCGCTCCATCCACCTGCTGTTTGAGTGGATCAAGCACACTGATCATCCAAGCTAAACGGCGAAATTAATTTTTTTTACGGCGAGCGGTTCCTGCCATGCCTAAGATCGCACTTCCAAACAACCAAGCTGCAGCTGGAATGGGCACTGCCGCTACTTGAGTGATGGTCAGAGATACAGGGAAGCCGCCCATCGAACCAACACCACCACCGTAATCCTTATGCCCGGTCATGCCCAGCCAACCGGTGAGATACGGCCCCATCATGCCCAATCTGGTTTCGTCGGCATAGACCATCTGTTCCATGATTGTCTGGGTAACGTTTGTTGGGTCGTTTTTGTCAAATACCAGGGTAAAGAAACCGTTGTTGTTGCGCGCGTTATTGTTACCTATGAAAGTCGTAAGATTTAAGCCTAATGCCCACGCGTTGTTGGGATTGGTGTCCGGATCCGTGCCCCAAACGTCATAGCCTCCGCCCGCCACAACATCAGTGCTGTTCTTCAAGAATGTGGTCGCCGTCACCAGGTTGCCGTTGATGGTGGTCGGTACAAGGTTATCGTAAGTCAAATGCAGAAGTGGGTATTCATTGTTCACGTAACCGCCGGGTTTGTTATAAACCTCTGTCAAGTAACCCGAACCGATCACACTGCCGCCGTTGGTACCGCCAGAACCCGTGCCATTGGCATCAAATCTCGTACCGCTCCACCCAAACATGGATTCACCCAGGAATCCGGTAAAGTTCGTTACATTAGTCCCGTCGAAGTCGAAAGAGCCGTTAAAATCAGTCCAAGGATTTGGCTGACCGGGTTGGGTAAAACCACCGTCGATAAATCTTGCGGTCACATTGTAAGTGGACGCTTGAGCCAGGGTAGAACTGCCAGCCAGCAGCACAGCTATGGCTAATTTGGTATTTAGTTTCATAAGTACGCCTTGGTATATACGATTAAAGTCTGAAGGAAATGTACGGTTTGCAAATGTCATGCACCGCAAGCCTGCAAAGATAACTCCCTGTATCGCTTGCCCTATATGAATATAGGGCGCTTTCATTTAGACCAGGTAGCAATACGCTTTGTGGCTCACATATTAATCTAGCAAGAAACATGCCAATATATATGTTATTAATAAATAATGAATAATCACAAACAGTCAGTCGGCTAGTATGTTATTTCACATAATTAATAAGGCATTTCACCGAATTTTCTTCAACCGATTTCCAGCAAAAAAATATAGGATTAGTAAAGACTTTGGGACCAGACTATTCACTCTCGTTGCGCAAATGTTGAATTTCGTGAAAGCCAGGTTTCTATTTAAGTTGAAGGCAGTAAAGAACCTATAAATTGTTGCAGGTTTGCTGTTACTAACTACAGCTCTTACCCCTGAAGCAGTCGCAGAGTCCACGTATAATCGAATGGCTCCTTAGGGGTTGTAACCATAAGACCGTAGTTTGCAATTTAACCCCCAAAAACATCAACTAATTTTAAAAGACCCACTTGGCATTTTTGCCGAAGGCAACTTAGCCAACGACATCCACCCAACATAAGCCCTTTGCGATAAAAGAGGAAAGCGGGCGTGATGTAAGTGCTTTGGTAAACAGTGAGTTACCCAGCGGAGATTTAAGGGCTTATGGTGGGCGGGGGGAGGTGGCGGGTCAAAACCTTTCGTGCGTACCGCACACAACTTGAGGGCAGGAGCCCGAACGGGGACGGCAGGATGCGCAGGGATAGCAACCTTCAACGCGGGAAAGACCTGGGCTATGCAACGAGAGTCAAGGCGGCACTCACACGGACGTGTGTGCCGCGCAGCCAGGGACGGTATATAAAGGAGTTTTGCGCAGCATAACGGCCAGCTCTCAATTTAATCTAACGCTATGCCAGCAACCTTTTGCCATGCGGCGGTCTATCAATTCCTTATATTGTTCCGGAGGGGGTGGCATTTTTCTCCGGTGCCGTTTTTGATTACAAAATAAGCAAGCCGCAACAATGTTATTTTGTTTAGACGAACCGCCATCCTGATGAACTTCAAGGTGTTCGCCGGTACATTGAAAATGCTTGGCCTGGCCAGGAGTTATCTTGTATTTAGAGGCGAATTCAAGGAGGTCGTTTGACCACATGGGTTGGTTGCAATAAAAACAGTAACCGGCCTGGCGAGTAAAAGCGATAGAGCGTGGTTTTATGAGTGATTTTCGGGATTTTGCCATATAAGTTATTCCGACTGAAATGAATAAAGTCCCCGTCATCTCATAGTTGAGAATTGACGGGAACCAGTCGGATAATTCACGAACTGGCACAACAGGCGCCCTATATGGGTATAGCCAGAGTAAATTATATAGCTGAATAGCTAACAGAAACAACCGCTAAAATGAAATCGGGGCAGGAGGTGTCGCAATTAGCCGATCGGCAATTTCCGGTAGCTGAAAGCTTTGCTGGAAATGGTCTGTCCAATTTTTACCCAATTTAACTGTAGGCCAATAGGGAAGGGGCTTACAACGGATTATGACAAATAAAAGCCAGGGTTATCCACAGATTTTGTGGATAACCCTGGTTGTCAGACAGTTTACCGGCCAACAAGGCTACCAAAAATAGCCGTTAGCAAAGCTCCCAGCAGCGTCAAAATCAACATGGCCGGTATAGCCGCAATAACCCATTTGACCATGAATACCACCATCGACATGAAAGGCATTTGAATATCGGTCACTACGACATTCTGTGTTTTAGATTCGTCCATCATATTTTTCCTGTTTGTATTTTTGATTTAGCCTTGTTGTTACTAACCAAAACAATATTTAATGTTTCAAGTTTAGCCGTAGTTTGGCTTAATACTTATCTTTTATACTAAAAAAAACATTTTAGTAATTTCAGTGTCATTTCATATCATACCGGCGTGTTTTTATGCTTCTTAATAGGCGTTTTTTTGCGTGGCATAACATAAGTTACGTTTTGCCATTCTCACTAAAACTCTATAAAATAGTAATTTTAGTAAATACAGTATCCGTGGATTGGACCTGAAAATACAAATCAGGTTTCCACGCAGCGAATGGAGCACCGATGACCGATTCAATTGAAACTGCATTCGACAGAACCCGAAAAGAATTCCTGAGCTTTTTGAAATACACCAAAGGCCATGCCGATACCACTTGCTACAACTACCATTCTGATCTGGGTATATGGCAGCGCTGGCTGCTTGGCGCAGAACTCGACTGGCAAAACTGCGGCCCGACCAACGTCGAGCATTTTGTCGCACATTTATCTAGGGAAGGGGTAGGGGCGCATGCCGTTGCTCGGAAGATTTCCTGCCTGGCCACCTTTTACCGCTGGGCCAAGCGTAATAATAAAGTACAGGAAGATCCGATTTACCAGATTGAAAAGCCCAAACGACCCCGGCGTATGCCGGTGTGGCTGGAAACCGAAGAACAAACCGCGCTGCTCAAAGCCACCCGCAACTATGACGACATCCCCGATAACGTCTTTGGTCGCAGTCGCGAGTTTTCGATGGGGGTGCGTCAGCGCTATGAACTGCTGTTTGAACTGATCCAGAAATCCGGTCTTCGCATCAGCGAAGCCCTGGGGCTCAAAGTCCAGCATATCCGGGTCGTTGATGGTATGGCCAAACACGTCAGGGTGATAGGGAAGGGCAATAAAGAACGCCAGGTGCCGTTGCCTGAATCCTTTGCCCGGGTGCTGGCCTTGTCGCTGAACGGAAAAAATGCCGACGATTATGTGTTCGCCAAAAAGCCCGGCGGCAAACCGCCCGGTCCCCATGCGGTCCGAGCCTATTTAAAGAAACTGATCGACAAGGCTGGCATTGACAAAAAAGTCACCCCGCACAAATTGCGCCACACTTACGCCACCCGGCTGCTAGAAAAGGATGTACAACTGGTCGACATACAAGCCTTGCTTGGTCACGAGAGCATTGCCACCACGCAGATATATACCCATGCGGGGCAGGAGCGGTTATCCAAATTGGTTGCGGATATATAAGGGATGAAATAATGGGCAATGCAAGTCGAAGCAAATAGCTAAAAAGACGGGAAGTTGAAGCGCTTAAAAAATATACCGGGGTCAAAATGTCGGAGGCGCTACTTACGGTATGCGAACCTTACAAAATCAAGGGCATGACGAATAAACAATACGACAAGCTTGTCTCTTTTGGCGCTACCGCCTGGAATATTGCTATTCTCCCTGAATCACAGCGCCCACAGGAATTATTTAAAGTAGCGCAACGGATTCCTGAGCTAAAAGACATGGAACAAGAAGAATTTATCTGATTACTGACAAATGGCTTACAGGATGATTCCAGCGAGCGCGCAGTGATGTTGCAAGTATTGGCTGGTATGATTCAGCGCAAGTTAGCGATTTATCCTGCCGATGACCGGTCAGTGATCGATTTCTGGTTTGAATCAATGGAAGGAAGACCTTCGTTACAATTAAAATCAGGCATCGCTGCTACTGAATGACAATACTATTTAAATCCATCCGCGACGCTAGCTCCCCAATCTGCCTATGCGGCAGAAACTGAAACCGTTCTGGTTCATCCCCACAGATGTGGGGAACACAATTGGAGTACCGGTATACGTATCAGAAAAAACGGTTCATCCCCACAGATGTGGGGAACACCTATCTCAGCAATTTTGTATTCTTGTTTATCACGGTTCATCCCCACAGATGTGGGGAACACATGTAAACACACCCGCGCCGGACGGAATAAACCGGTTCATCCCCACAGA
>CAIKYI010000559.1 GCA_903831545.1 uncultured Methylobacter sp.
AAGTCACGCGCAAACTCTTCACGCAAATCTTCAATAAAAATATCTTTAATGCCCATCGCCTGAGCTTTGGCCCGGGCCGGTTCAACTTCTTCGCCCTGACCTAAATCAGCGGTGAAGGTGACGACTTCACAGGAATAAACATCCTGTAACCACTTAAGAATAACGGAAGTATCCAAACCTCCGGAATAAGCCAAGACCACTTTATTAATTTCTGACATAACACCTGTACCCTGAGTTAAAAATGTTGCAAATTATACCGGAAAACCTAAGCTTAGGCAGCAAAGCTGTCATGCCAGTTTTTATTCACCACGAAACCTCGAAGGACGTTATGCTAAAGGATAAGACTCCAACCTGGCTAAATCGTCCAGGGTATTTATGTTGCTCAATACTTCCGGTTCATTACTAAAATCCACCTGCACCCAATCTTGTCGGGTCAGCCAAGTCATCACTTTGCGCTCGCCATCCGACAAGTAATCTTGCAGACTGCTTTGCAAGCCGGTTTTTATCGCCAAGAATACCGGATGTAACCTTTCCCCATCAAAAGCGACGGCAACATCCGCATTATTTTCTGCAAGTGCAAATAACATTTTTTGCAAATGCTCAGTTTTAATTAACGGCGAGTCACAAGGCATAACCAATAAAATCGCCGCATCGGCGTGAATCATTGCTGTTAAAATGCCGGCCAACGGACCATCAAAGCTGTCAGTTTGATCGCTGATGACCGGACAGCCCAATTCCCGGTAGGCCTCTATACTTCGGTTGGCATTGATAAAAACGACCTCCACGACAGGAGCCAGCGCCGCTAACGCATAACCAACCAGCGGACGCCCCTTAAAAGCCAGCAAACCTTTATCCTGATTGCTCATGCGTCGGGCTCGACCACCCGCAAGAATCACTCCCGCTATTTTTATTCGACTATTCATAAAGCCAAGGTATATTAAATGTCAGTATTTGTTGATGTTGTTCAGACGATAGACTATTCTCGCAACCCTGTAAATTATTGCAAGCTTGGCATGCGCTACAATGGTCTTGCATACTTTTCACTTTCTGACCTCCTAAAATAAACAATCGCCCATGAAAATTAAACACATCCACTCTTTTATAAGCCTTGCTTTGGTTGCCTTGATTTCGGGCTGCGCAGCGACTCCCGAAAAACCGGTAGAAACTGCCGAACCAGCAGCGTTTGTCAGTGATTACCCGACCGCCGACCGTGTTGAATATGTTTTAAACTGCGTTGCCCAGCACGGCGGACTGACCTACATCAGCCAATACGCATGCGGTTGTAAAATTGACAAAATTGCCGAAAAATTAAATTTCACCGAATACGATACCGCAAAAACCTTCACTTATTTAAGCAAGGGACAAACCGGAGATGCCGGTGCGGTTATGCGCGACCCGGCTCAATCAAAAGATCTGAGAAAACGACTAAAAGATGCCGAGGCCGCTGCTGAAAAAAGCTGCTTTGTAAAATAGCACAAAAAAGGTTGCCACCTTTTTAAGCTGGATGCAGTTTAAGGCAGTTCGCAATCAATAGCCCCGACAGTATTATGAAACATAAGGGGGCATTATTTTTTTGGTAACACGATATGGCCAGATTGGCTATAGGATGCTGCCGATGCTAGGAGGCACATTGTTTAACGATTGATGCGCCTCACGGTGCTCAACATCCTATCGTGCTCCCTACATCAGTGGCATTTCCTGTTTTTTTGAGTGCTCTGAAGATAAAAAAACATGTACTTCAAAAAAACACTATTATTTTTGTCTAATATATCGCATTTTTACACCTAAAATATCTTGTGCTATGCTATTCGACACTCTAAATATGCAGCAGCTATGGACAGCTGTTGATTTAACCAGAATGGATACGCCATATTGAGATGATCATGACTGAATCAGGCACCAAGCAAGCACCCGTGCAAGAAATAATCGCCGAACTTAAAGACAAGCCCGGCGCACTTTTGCCAATTCTGCATGGAATACAAGATGCACTGGGCTATATACCGGCTGAAACAGTTCCGGACATTGCAAAGGCGCTTAATCTTTCTCGTGCTGAAGTGCATGGTGTGATCAGTTTTTATCACTATTTCAGAGACACCCCACCTGGCAAACAAACTGTTTATCTTTGTCTGGCTGAATCCTGTCAGGCCATGGGCGGAAAGCATCTTGAAATGCATGTTAAACACAGATTGGGCATTGGTTTTCATGAAACCACTGCAGATGGCAATTTCTCGCTGGAACCCGTTTACTGTTTAGGCAATTGTGCCTGTTCACCGGCCATGCAAATAGGCAAGGACATATACGGCCGCGTATCAACAGACTCCTTTGACAGTGTAATCAATGACATGGAGAAATCAGCATGACTGTAACCATTTATGTTCCCTGCGATTCAAGTGCGGTTTCACTGGGTGCAGACCGTGTTGCCAAGGCTATTTTGCAAGAAGCGAATACGCGCGGCATCGCTATCGATCTGATTCGTAACGGCTCAAGAGGCATGTACTGGCTGGAACCTCTGGTCGAAGTTGTAACGCCTGCCGGTCGCCTCGCTTATGGTCCGGTTCAACCCTCAGATGTAGCAAGTTTGTTTGATGCAGACTTCACTCAGGGCGGTGCGCATGCGCTTTGTTTAGGTCTGACTGAAGACATAGACTATTTCAAAAAACAACAACGTTTGACTTTTGCCCGCATCGGCAAAACCGATCCTGTTAGCCTGACTGACTATATTAATAACGAAGGTTATCGCGGGTTAAAGAACGCCTTGGCCATGACCCAGGCTGATATTGTTAAAGAAGTGACCGATTCGGGTTTACGCGGTCGCGGTGGCGCGGCTTTTCCAACCGGTATCAAATGGAATACGGTGCTAAACACGGCTTCCTTACAAAAATACATCATCTGTAATGCTGACGAAGGCGATTCCGGTACCTTCTCTGACCGTATGGTGATGGAAGGCGACCCATTTGTTTTAATCGAAGGCATGACCATAGCTGGTGTTGCTGTTGATGCCACCCAAGGTTATATCTATCTGCGCATTGAAT
>CAIKYI010000560.1 GCA_903831545.1 uncultured Methylobacter sp.
AAAAGCATCTTTTTGTGTATCTCATAATATTAAACATACCTATTTCAACTCCATACATAAGTGCATGCCCGAAACAAGATTACCAAAAAACATCTAAATGACCAGGAGGCTGTCCGAGAATAGAATCCGCAGCGAGGGAAAGCCATTTTGAGGCAGATTTTTTATTCATTTGATATGAATGGTTCATTCGTGTAACCAAATTGAACGGAAAATCTGGCCAAAATTGGATTTTTCGCAGTAGGCTGTCCATTCTCGCACAGCCTACTATGGTAAAACTGGCGTTCGGACATATGAAAATCAAATTTGTCCAAGTTATTTTATGTACGCACCTAAGCAGAATAGCTGAACTACTGATTAACCGAGATTTAAGCAGATAAACAAGGGGGTTTCGGGTTAAAGCGAAGGTTTTTTTGTGTGAACAAGGGCCAATTTATTAAGCTTTATGGGGTCGTCTGGTAATAATTAGACAATAAAGCTGATTAGAACACTGCATTTGGCCCTGATAAGAACTAACGGTGGGGCGGGGGCAATATGATAACCTTGTTCCCGGAGGGCGAGGGGAAAACCAGCGTTGGTAAGGCGTCAAGGCCGGGGCCAGGCGAAGACTGCAGATTATAGGGCACCATCGGCACATTTTCCTGATTAATGGCCTGGGACGGGGCGGGGCAATGATTTTCATCTTTTTTTATGTCACCACTCGCTGATTCTTGTGGGAGCTGATTGCCACCCACTTCTAAAATCCTGGGCTGCTCATGCACGCTACAGCTGACCACCACTATAGCCAATATCGCTAAACAGTAATTAATTTTCATCGTTGATCCGTTGTTATACGTTCATATTAAAGTGACTACCTGGCAAATTATTTCCCGCTATTGGAAACAGATACCGAGCTTCCAACCGCTTGAACACTCATGCTGTTACGACCGCCGGCAATGGAAGCATTTTGAAAAGTGCCATTAGCCGATACCGCACCGGTATTTTGAGTGCTGATTGATAGGCCGCTAATCGCGCTGGTGTTGGAATTAGCTAATGCAGATTGAGCATTAACGACACTGTTACTGGCAGATACAGATACGCCAGCTGCGGAAACACTCATCGTGTTACTTTCACCGCCAGTGATTGCAGCATCAAGAAACTTTCCTGTTGCCCCAACTGACCCGGAATTACTCGACTGAATAATGGAGTTCTGCAACGCAGAATTAGTCGACTGAATGGACATGCCGTCTGCACACGCATAAGGCGTCAGCGCGTAACTGAGCACACACAGAAAACTGACAAGACCTTTACACCATAGCGGATGTTTTTTTTGCATCGTCAACCTCATAACTCTATTGATATACCTGGCTGGTAATCCTGCTGGAATCACCCGTTTAATCATAACAAAGCCCGCTTGGCTTTTCCATCAACAAGCCAAGCGGGTTCCGCCAAACCAAAATTCCCTGCAATGGTGGTCAAATGAGACATGCCATTGTCCGGAATGTCCGGTTAATTATTGAACAATAGTAATGTTGTTGCTCATAGAGGCAGCAGAGCCAATAGCACTGACACTCACGCTATTACCAATGCCGCCGGAAATGCTTCCGCCATCAATAGCACCAACGTTAGCAACATTGCCAGAATTTGTAGAATCAATACTCGCCACGTTGACGTTATTAACAATGGTAGATGAAACTCCACCACTGGCAATCGTAGTGTTTGATGCTGACGCTGATGAACCCACTGCGCTCACACCGATGCTGCCAGAAATACTGTCGCCACTAATGCCAGGCGCAGCAATGTCGGAGCCGACAATAGCGGCATTATTATTTATCTCCCCAGTGTTGGTAGAACTTATCGTGACACCACCTACACCTAAATTACCGCCCACTGCGTTGGTTATTGAGCCGGGTTCATCGTGTCGACCTAAAGGAGCATCCATAATCGTTTTGGTAGAAAGCGAACCCGAAGAACCGATGGCGCTGATGCTGATAGAGTTACTGATGCCGCCGTCAATGGAGCCGCCGGTAATCGTATTGGGTGCATCGACTGCTCCATTGGAAATCACGGCATCGTTTGATGAAGAAATTGAACCAACTTGCACAATATTGCTTACATTAGTCTCTGGAGCATTGGTTATTGTTGAAGTAGAAACCGATGCCGAGGAACCGACTGAACTGATACCAATTGAATTGGAAATACCACCGGTTATATCCGCTGGCGCTGCTGCTGAGCCAATAGACGCCGTGTTATTGCCGGAAGCACCTGTATTGCTTGATGTTACAGACGCGTCGTAACCTGCTACGCCACCCAGGGTGTTTTGGATTACATCGCCAGGCGCTGCGCTTGCAATACCAGAAACAAGAAGAGTAGCAATTGCCAAGGCTAGTTTACTTTTTTTCATTTGTGACTCCAGTTTTTAAATAAAATAAGATTAAAATTAAGATTAAGATTAAGTACTTCATTACATTTCAGCTGAATGGCGCTGACCCGGTTTTAAGTGAAGGGTTTAAACCCTACCCTTTAAATTCATCTTTAATTCATACTGCTTTGGGACGCTTTCAAGTCGTTGCCCTACTACACAGGTAGCGTTATCAACTCCGGATAAAATATCAGCGCCTGATAATGCTACCGTTTTGTATGTTGTAGCTGGCTCTCCCTTGACCACCTTTCAAAAGACTCAGGACAAGTCGGTTTATTTGATGGTAACGCTGTTGCTCATAGAGGCTGCAGAGCCGATAGAACTGACACTGACACTATTGCCGATGCCGCCGGAAATGCTGCCGCCATCAATACTTCCCACGTTAGCTATGTTACCGCTATTGTTGGAAGTCACACTTGATGCACTGACGTTATTGCCCACTGAAGAAGAAACGCCGCCGCTGGCAATCGTAGTGCTTGAGGCTGAAGCGGAAGAACCCACGGCACTTACACCGATACTACCCGAAATACTGCCGCCACCAATGCCGGGAGCAGCGCCCTCGGTTCCGCCTATAGACGCATTATTGCTGATATCGCCTGTATTACTGGAGGTGATAGCAACACCCGAATGCTGACTTCCTCCAATCGTGTTGGCAATTGAACTACCCCCATCCGCGTTTTCTGGTGTGTCAATAGTCGTTTTGGTTGAAAGTGAACTGGAAGAACCAATAGCGCTGATGCTTATCGAGTTACTAATGCCACCGTCAATAGAGCCACCCGTAACCGTATTCGCGCCGTCAACTTCACTTCCATTACTGACCGCTGCACTGTTAGATGAAGTAATTGACCCAACCTGCACCGTATTGCTTACGCCAGAATCTGGGACATTGGTTATTGTTGAGGTAGAAACAGAGGCGGATGAGCCAACCGCACTAATACCGATGGAATTGGAAATGCCACCCGTTACATTGGCTGGGGCTTCTGCAGAACCAATAGAAGCCTTGTTAGTAACTGCGTCACCTGTATTGGTCGATGTGACGGTTGCAGTACCGCCACTCAATGTGTTCTGTATTGCGTCTTCGCTACGTTCTGCGCTGGCAACACCAGAAATAAGAAGAGTAGCAATTGCTAAAGCCAGTTTATGTTTTTTCATTTGTATCTCCAATTTAAAGTAAAATAATATCAAGGTTTAAAAATAATAATATCAAGCACATAGTCAGTTTAATTGACAAAAAATGACTTCATTTGCTAATTAAATCCGCTGTACTTAATCAAAGCCCCTTCGTTTAATTCCAACTCGGCGAAATATCGCGGAGCCGCTTTCAAGGTAAGGGTTTTACTGCACACTGTTAAACTTGTAGCTAATGACAAATTTGCTGCTCATTAGTTTTTATCAACTGTTTTCTTACCGCTTTCCATAATGTTTTCAACCATTCTTCTGCATTGCGAAGGCACTTTGTCAAAGCGGGATACGATATCGGCAATTGATAACGCTACCGTGTCCCGGGTACCTTCCTGTAATCTTTGTTGATCCGTATAAGTGACGCCACCGGTAACAAGAATGTTGCTGAAAAACTTGTCAATCGTAAAACCGGCTTCCTGATAATAAACCCTGCGATTCATTGAGCTCATTGCTACGATGGTACGGTCACCGGGGCGGTATATTTCCGCCATCACTTCCAGGGACGCGCCTCGAGCCGCGAATTCTGGCCCCAAACCATTGTAATGAACGTCCAGGGTCGGTCCGCCCAAAAAGTCCAGTGCCGTAAATGACGTGGACAACACATAATCAGGCGGTGCTTTGGTCTGCATACGGGCCAGTGCTTCATTCATTTCATTGGTACCGAATTTACGTATCGCCATTTCGGTATTCAACTCATAATAATTTTGGGGCATTCCACCCGCCAACAATACGCTCTCTGATACATAAGAGGCTGTTGTGCCTTGTGGTAAAAACGCACCGGTACTGCCTTCCGATACATAATTGGTTTTGCCTGTTCCGTCTGAGTGCACGGCGATTGCAAATCGGGTTTTTGCCAAGGCCTTAGACCGGCTGATGCAACTCAAGGCTTCAACAATCGGTTGCGAAGGGCCACTGGCCTCAGGTGGCGGAGAAGTCGAAACATAGATGCCTCTATTGGCACAACCGGACAACAGCGCTAACAGGGCAACAATGAATATTTGGGTAATTACCTGATTGTTTTTCATAATTAATTGTTAAATATTGCTGTAGAAGTGACTGATCCCGTATTAACACTGGTGATCATGGTGTTAGTAATCGAGTAATTATTGCCGCTGTTCTGAAAGGTCACACAGTTTCCACAGGCAGAACTGACATAATTGTTTGTTTGGCTATTGCTGGTTTTTATATTTTCCAAGGCTTTTTGTGCCGATTGCGCTTGAAAAGCCATGCTGGTAGTTAACGTATTAGTGATTCTTGACCCTAGCCCCCAGCCCCTGGCGTGTTCACCAACCCAAACCCTGGCATTTTGATTTCTGTTACGCATCGTTGCACTTTGTGATGATTTAATTCGCGCACCCCAGGCCTGAGTCTTGTCAGCAGCAACTGCCGAATCAGCTAAACTCAGGTTGGCAATAAGGACGGGGAACATTAACTTGCAAAATAATTTCATGGATTGTCGTCTCAGGTTTTTAGGGGCTAATTGCCGGCCGTTAAACCGGTGGCCGAAGCAACACCATTGTTGGTCACCGTTGAAGTGGTGGTTGTATCGGTAAAGCTGGCCGTAGAAGTAACAGAGCCAGTATTGGTACTGTTGCTGGTATTACCCTGAATAGTGTTATTGTTGCCAGTGTTGGTGTTGTATATACAGACACCGCATGAAGTACTGCTTTTGTTAACTGAACGTGTATCGCCACCGGTTCCAATAATCTGCGCGTTCTGACCGGCTAACTGATGATAGGCGGCATTGGTGGTTAATTGCGTACTGACATTAGACGAAGATCCCCAAGCCCTTGTTGACTCTCCGGCAAATGTTAAAGGCGTAATAAAAATGCCCAGCAACGTTATCGGTAACAATTTTTTATAAGAAACTTTCATACAACGACACCTTATCCTTTAAAAACTACAAAAACAGAATTAATAGTAGAAATAGATAACCCCTCTGTCTCAAACAGTAACTCGATAGCCAATGGTGTTACATATTGATTATTCATAACTATTCACCTTAATTTGTTTGTTGCTATGTTTAAATAACTTACATCAGACACCTTGTTATCCAGCTACAATGTTCTGACTGACATTTGTTATAAAGCAAACCGTGGGCCATATTGTATTTTTTATTTATTTTCAACGACTTATCATTAAATAAAGGCCATAAGCCAAACATGGAAAATGACAACCACGTCACATAAACTGACAGTATGCTGATTAAAAATGACAAATACGTCACACAAACTGACAATATATTTACATATTAAATTAAAAATAATGCAGAATCTGTCGTTGCCGCTTCATCCATACAATCTCACGCACCTTTCGGTAGCCGATACTAAAAATAAATTCCCGTATACTTACTGATTAAGTCCGTCCTAAGCTTTCACCAAACCTGGCTACGGCTAATAGCTACCAACAAGCAATTCAAAAAACCAATGTACGAGGGGCTTAGGTAATTTTTGGCGAATGATTTAGCGCTTAAGCTTTACTAAATGCAGATTTCTTTTGCACTAGCCAAGATTAGTGAGTATTTTCTGTAAAAACTGCTAGTCTTAATTGAGTGTTTCAACTTTTCAGAGAAAACCTTGGAAGAAGATTTAACCACCGACCTGGTCATGCTACAAAGCCATTTGGAGACAATGCTTGATCGCGTTCAGAAAAACAGCGCTATCTTGCAAAAGTTTCAGGCCTTTGAAATGCGACTCCTAAAGCTGAACAATCTGGCTGATACTATTGATCATCTGCTAAATGAGGCTAAACATTATTTTGATCTTGATGTCATCAGCTTATGTCTGATCGACGAATCAGGCGAGATAGCCAATACGCTTAGTAATAAAGGTTTTCCGGCCAGTTCAACTAATGGATTAATTTTGTTGGCTGATGAAACTATCGAATCAAACAACATTCCCTATATTGGCGTGTATAACGACACTCAATACGCCGGATTTTTTCCTGACCATGAAATAAAACCTGCCAGTATCGCCATTACCCCCCTTACCCGTCGTAACAAACAACTGGGAACCTTAAGCCTGGGAAGCTACCAGCCGGATAGATTCGCGGATAATATGGCAACGGATTTTATTGAACACCTCAGTTCAGTGGTCAGCGTTTGCCTGGAAAACAATCTTAACGTTGAAGAAATCAGGCGTGTCAGTTATATCGATACCTTAACAGGGGTAAATAACCGACGTTTTTTGGAACAACGGATAGGCGAAGAATTGAGTGGCTGCCAACGTAATGTCGAACCCTTAGCCTGCCAGTTTTTTGATATAGATTTCTTTAAATCCGTCAATGACCGACATGGCCATCAGGGCGGTGATCAA
>CAIKYI010000561.1 GCA_903831545.1 uncultured Methylobacter sp.
CAACCTCCAGCCATGCACATAAACGGGAATTAATAGCGCAGAACGCCTATCAAAAGAGCTGAAAACCTCCGGCCATTACCCATTAACCTTTCTCCTGCCATTTTAGGCCCATAAATTGCTTTGTTAAAAATAAATACTCTTAAGCAAATAGCAAAAAATCAAAAGGCTGTTTTTCTTAAGTTTGCCACGACGAAAGACAGTTAACTTGATGACCAGCGTGGTAAATAAAAATTGTTACGTCACTTTTGCGCCACTACTTATTACTTTAAACAACCCTAAGCAAGCCATGCATAAACGTATACTTGATAACCTTAATGCCGCCATCTTGCTGTTTGATCGCGATCTTACCCTAACTTACCTTAATTCTGCCGGCGAGATTTTTCTTGCCGACAGCTCACGTCATTTGGTGGGTCTTCGAGCTTATGAGATTTTCAAGTCGTCCGATCCCGCAATGCTGATTAATCTCCAGCAATGCTTAAGCATGGCAGAGCCCTTGGTGGATCGTGAGCTGGTGTTGGATAGAATGGGCCATACCAGCACTATCAACTTTAGTGCTACGCCATTGTTAAAAAATGAAAAGGTCAACGAGATAGTGGTTGAATTACAGCAAGTAGACAATCATCTGCGCATCTCCAAGGAACAGCGCTTATTAACCCAACAGAACACCGCCCGGTTATTGGTCAGAGGCCTGGCACATGAAATAAAAAATCCCTTGGGTGGCTTGCGCGGCGCAGCACAGTTACTGGATCTGGAATTACACGACCCGGAACTAAAAGAATACACTCAAATCATCATTGCCGAATCTGACCGTCTGCAAGGCTTAATGGACAAAATGCTGGGCCCCAATAAACTGCCCAATAAAAAAGCCATCAATATACACGAAGTCCTGGAACGCGTCAGACAACTGGTTCAGGCCGAATCCAGCGGTGGTCTTACTATTAAATCCGACTACGACCCAAGCATTCCAGATCTGTTGGCTGATAAAGACCAAATGATCCAGGCCATTTTAAATGTCGCCAAAAATGCCGTACAGGCCATGAATGGCACCGGCAATATTATCCTTAAAACGCGTATTCACCGGCAAATGACCATCGGTCGAAAACGTTATAAATTGGCGGTTAAATGCGACATTATGGATGACGGACCAGGAATCCACGCTGAAATGATGACTCAGATATTTTATCCGATGATTACCGGTCGCGCCGATGGAACCGGACTGGGTTTATCGATAGCCCAGGCATTGATCAATCAGCATAACGGTTTAATTGAATGTAATAGCGAGCCCGGTAAAACGGTGTTCTCAATCATCTTACCGATAACTACACTGGGGGAGAACGGCAATGACTAAACCCGAAACAGTCTGGATCATCGATGACGACAAGTCGATACGTTGGGTTGTAGAAAAAGCCCTGCAAAAAGCAGAAATTATCACCCGCAGTTTTTCTGGTGCTGCTGATTTACTGAGCGCCCTGCAACACAGCCTGCCTGATGCCTTGATTACCGATATTCGCATGCCCGGTATGGATGGTCTGGAACTTTTGGACAAGGTTCAACAAAGCCACCCGAAATTACCCGTCATCGTGATGACCGCTCATTCCGATCTGGAAAGCGCGGTTTCGGCATTTCATGGCGGCGCTTTTGAATACCTGCCGAAACCTTTTGACATCAAAGAAGTTGTTGATCTGGCCCATCGTGCCTGTATTCATAGCAGACAACAGCAAAGTTTAGCGGCTCCTACTGAGACAGCTGAAGAAGCCACGCCAGAAATCATTGGCGCCGCCCCTTCAATGCAAGAGGTGTTCCGCGCCATTGGTCGACTGGCAAGATCGCATATTACCGTTCTGATCAACGGCGAATCAGGCACGGGCAAGGAATTGGTTGCCAAGGCCCTGCATCGCCATAGCCCCAGAGCCGGCAAGCCATTCATAGCCTTAAATATGTCAGCAATTCCTAAAGATCTTATGGAATCAGAACTGTTTGGCCATGAAAAAGGCGCGTTTACTGGTGCCCAAGCACGCCGCTCGGGACGTTTTGAGCAGGCTGATGGCGGCACTTTGTTTCTTGATGAAATCGGCGACATGCCCGCCGAACTGCAAACCCGGCTATTGCGGGTGTTGGCCGATGGCGAGTTTTATCCGGTCGGATCCTACGCCTCAGTCAAAGTTGATGTACGCATTATTGCCGCTACCCACCAAAATCTTGAAGCGCTTGTAGAGCAAGGACGCTTTCGGGAAGATTTATTCCACCGTTTAAACGTCATTCGCATCCACATTCCTCCGCTGCGTGAACGCAAACAAGACATACCATTACTGCTGCGACATTTTTTAAACCATGCGGCAACCGAACTTAATACTGAAATTAAAGTTTTAAAACCTGATGCCGAAGCTTTTTTAAGTACGCTGGACTGGCCAGGCAATGTCAGGCAGCTGGAAAATAGTTGTCGCTGGCTAACGGTCATGGCAGCAGGTCGGGAAGTTCACCTGCATGATCTGCCGCCTGAATTACTTAATACTGCGTCAGAAAAAAATAATGCCGAAATCGGCTGGGAAGTTTTATTACGAAACTGGATAGACCAGCAATTACTTCGAGGCAATGAAGAAGAAATTGCCAAACAAATCATTCCTGCCGTTGAAACGATATTAATACAGGCGGCGCTAAGTTTTACCCATGGAAAACGACACGAATCCGCTATTTTACTTGGCTATGGCAGAAACACCCTGACCCGGAAAATACAGGAACTTGGGATATGATTTTTTTCAGATTAAAGCACTTGTTATGCCATCAATAATGATACCAATGTCTTTGCTTAATCACTGCGACAATATGCCACATTCACATGTCTGCCATTTACCGTTAATATAGAGCCAACTCTTGAGATGCAAATTTCCTCCTCGGAATTCAGAGTTTATATCCTTCTCTAATGCGGCTTTTTTAGCCGCATTTTTTTTGCCTGAAATTACCGTCCCGCACCTGCTTCCAAACCTAAATCTACTCAGCCACTGATAAAAAGTATTTTTTTCTGAAATAAAACGCCACCCTGACCAAGCCGATAAGAACAGGAACCTCAACCAAGGGTCCTATCACCGCAGCAAAAGCCGCACCGGATTGCAAGCCAAAAACAGCAATGGCAACGGCAATAGCCAACTCAAAATTATTGCCGGCGGCAGTGAACGATAGCGTGGTACTGATGCGATAACCTACACCGGACCTGGCAGACATGTAAAAAGTCACTAAAAACATAATCAAAAAGTAGATCACTAAAGGAACAGCAATACGCGCCACATCCAAAGGCAGTTGCACAATAGTTTCACCCTTCAATGAGAACATCACCAAGATCGTAAATAGCAGGGCAATTAATGTGATTGGGCTGATTTTGGGCATAAAAACTTGCTCATACCACTGCAACCCCTTGCGTCGCACCAAAAAAAACCGTGTCAGCATGCCTCCGAAAAAGGGAATACCCAAATAAATCATTACGCTTTTTGCGACTTGCAACATGGTAACCTTAACTTCAAGACCGGCTGCAATTCCCAGCCAATCAGGCAAAACGGTGACAAAAACATAAGCATAAACCGAAAAAAACAGCATCTGAAAGATAGCGTTAAATGCCACCAAGCCAGCACAATACTCGGCATCACCCTCGGCCAATTCATTCCAGACCAGCACCATGGCGATACAGCGAGCCAAACCGATGATAATCAGGCCAACCATGTATTCGGGATAGTCCCGAAGAAAAATAACCGCCAGCGCAAACATCAGAACCGGACCAATCACCCAGTTCTGAATCAGGGACAATAACAAAACCCGGGTGTTTTTGAAGATTCTGGGGAGTTCTTCATACCGCACTTTGGCCAGCGGTGGATACATCATCAGAATCAAGCCAATCGCAATGGGCATTGACGTTGTTCCCACCTGAAAACCGGTCAGCCATTGAGTGAAGCCGGGAATAAAAAAACCCAGCGCAACTCCGCCGGCCATGGTCATAAATATCCAGAGTGTCAGGTATCGCTCTATGAAGCCTAAGCGCTTGGCAGTATTATCAATGCGTGTGTTGATGAGTGTCATGTTCCGAGGCCTTAAAAAGTTTCTGCGCCAATGTTGTTCAGCGCTTTGGTTAGTTCCAGTCTTGACATCGTCTCAACCGGTAACGCCAACATTTGACGAATACGTTTTTCAAGAGCCGAGTAAGTCTCATCAAAAGCAGCTTCAATAACTTCGGCACTACCAGCAAGGTGAGCGGGGTCGGGTAATCCCCAATGTGCACGTATCACATCCTTGAGATAAGCCGGGCATGTTTCGCCAGCAGCATTGTCACAAACGGTAATGGCGATATCAATATTGTGTTCGTCAAATTCATCCCAGGATTGACTTGAATAGCCGTCAGCCGGAATACCATGACGTTTTAATGTCGCCAACGCATGGGCGTTAACCTTGCCGACAGGATGACTACCTGCCGAGAACGCCTGAAAGCGATTGCCACCCAGCTGGTTAATTAACGCTTCACCCAGAATACTTCTACAAGAATTCCCGGTGCACAAAACAAGAACCTTCAACATGAGCTACCCCTAACGTTTATATATTCGAATAAGCGAATATTATAAGACAAAAATACTCAGCGGCAAGATATCTTCAAATCACTGCGACTTGCCATTTGCTGCAACCGGAAACCATCTTGTTGCTGCCTGGGGTTTAAAGCAAACTGCTTGGCAGTCAAATCCAAAATTGCAAAAGCCCAGTCGGGCAATTCAGGATTAATCTGGTAATAAACCCATTGACCTTCGCGACTGTCCAACAACAGGTTATTTTGGCGTAACAGCGCGAGATGACGTGAAATTTTGGGCTGCAATAAATCTAATGCCTGGGTTAACTCACAAACGCAGAGCCTGCCTTCTGTATGCAGCAAAACAAGACAGCGCAGACGAGTCTCATCAGCCAGGCATTTAAAAAATGTAGGGAGTGTAATCATAGTTCCAGGACTTGAACTAGCCCAGCTTAAAACCGACAAAAAAACCGCCCGCACCGCTAACGCCTTTAGTGGTAATGCTGGTTAAGCGATGAACTAACAGTTCACCGGAGTTTTTTGCAGCTTTAGTGGCCGCACTGGCCGCTTCCTGTAACTGTGCATCCGATATATAATTAACGCCATAATATTCGGCAACAAACAGCAGTACGATGGCAGCTCCCCCCAAAAAAAGAGCGGTGCGCAGCATTTTTTTTGCAAAATATCCAACTGCCAGACCAATAACAAACGACGCACCGACATTGCCAATCAGAAAAGACGAGGAAAAAATGTCGGTAGTAGACGCGGTATCGACGGCTTGTTGAGTCATAATTTTTGATTTCCGCTGCTGTGTTAGTTTGACCAGTCTGCAGGACAACACATTATTATCCTGCAATCGTTTGTGGTGTTAGGTTCTTGCAAAAAAACCGTATCTACTCCGATTTAATCATCATTAGCGCCCAACTTTCCGAAGCTCAGTTGCTTCGGTGTATTACGCTTGATTTTTATTTTACCATTAATCCCTGTTACTTCAGAAATCAAAAAAAGCCCCCGGTACAATATTCCCAATCATCACGCCCCTGGGAGACTATCCGAGCTAAAACCTTGATGCAGCCATAAGCTGCGTCCTTCAAATTATCTTATTTAAAATAAAAAAAACACTAACGTTTCTTTTGTTTTTGTACTTTAATGATGGCCATGACACTTATAACTAACCAAATAAACCATACCAGCGTAAATACAGCCAATCTCCCTGCTATTTACCTGTAAATCAATTTGTTGAGATGTGATCACACCTTAAACATGGACTATAAATCTTATTACAGGATTATGGGGTTATCAAAAGACGCCACTCCGGACGAGGTTAAGAGCGCGTATCATAAACTGGCACACAAATACCATCCCGACATAAGCAAAGAACCGGATGCAGAGACAAAGTTCAAGGAACTGAGAGCAGCTTACCAAGTACTTAATGACCCTCAAAAAAGAATCCACTACGATGACATTGTCGACACAAACGGCAATACCAGAGGCAACTCCGGCAATGTCATCAGTCATTTTTTTGGACAATTGTTCGGCTGGAATCTCATGGAGCATAACTCCCGGGAACAAGGACAGGACTGTCATGTTAAAGTTTATATTTATTTACACGACAGCATCCAGGGCTCGGCGTGCAATATTTACCTGAGTACTCCAGAAATGGATACTCAAGGCCATACCCAGATAAAGCATGAACTTCTGAATATAAAAATCCCCAAAGGCATTAAGTCCGGGCAATATATCAGGCTGCCCGGCCTTGGTCAGCCAGGGGCAGAGAACAGCAACTCAGGCGATCTGGTTCTTGAAATTGCCTTTAACAACCACCCGTTGTATCAGGTCTCAGAAACCGATATTTATTTCAATTTGACTGTTACACCGCTGGAAGCCAAATTAGGCGCAAGCATCAAAGTCCCTACGCCCAAAGGTTCGGTCAATCTGAAAATTCCGCCAAAATCCCGACAAGGCAGCAAGCTACGCTTGAAAGGTTGCGGACTACCCGCAACAATACCCGGTGACTTTTTAGTCATACTGAATATTGTCAGGCAATCCGAGAATACCGAGAATGCCAAAAAAGCCTACTCATCAATCCAGCAAATAATTAATTTTAATATCTAAATCTACAGATACTTAACTTCGGGTTTACCGTCTGCCTGAACAAGTTCGCCGATAGTAAAAGCTGTTTCGCCTAATTGGACTAGTGTTTCCAGCGTGGCCTGCTGATCTTCGGCGGCAACACACACAATCATGCCAATCCCGCAATTAAAGGTAGTCAGCATATCTGCCAACGATACATTTCCTTTTTCCTGTAGCCACTTAAAGATTGCAGGAAACTCCCAGGAGGACAGGTCGATATGGGCGTTGATGCCAACGGGAAGGACGCGGGGCAGGTTTTCGGTCAAGCCGCCGCCGGTAATATGAGCCAATGCATGTACCGGGACTTTTTCCAGTAGCGCCAACAACGACTTCACGTAGATGCGAGTGGGCATCAGTAAAGCGGCTCCCAAGGTATTATCCGCAAAAGGTTGGTTAAGTTCGGAAGCGCTATGGCTAATAATTTTCCGGATCAGGGAATAGCCGTTGGAATGAGGCCCTGAGGAAGCGATACCAATCAATTTATCGCCAACTGTCACTTTAGTGCCGTCAAGTACTTTGCTTTTTTCTACTATACCGACGCAAAAGCCTGCCAAATCATAGTCACCCTGCGCATACATGCCTGGCATCTCGGCTGTTTCGCCGCCAACCAATGCAGCCCCTGACAATTCACAGCCTTTACCTATGCCTTCAATAACCGAGGCCGCAGTATCGACATCCAGTTTGCCGGTAGCAAAATAATCCAGAAAAAATAGCGGCTCTGCACCCTGAACGATAATGTCATTGACACACATAGCAACCAGATCAATGCCAATGGTGTCATGCACACCCAGCTCATTAGCCAGCTTAAGCTTGGTGCCAACGCCGTCGGTACCGGAAACCAGAATCGGCTGTTGATAACGATCCAGCGGCAGTTCAAACATCGAACCAAAGCCACCCAGACCAGCCATAACCCCGGCTGTCCGCGTTCTGGCAGCGATGGGTTTGATGCGTTCAACCAATGCGTTTCCGGCCTCAATGTCAACGCC
>CAIKYI010000562.1 GCA_903831545.1 uncultured Methylobacter sp.
CAGCGTCTAACACGCAGTGCTATTAACGCGCGTCTCAATGAGTTATTAGATGAATTACAAATTTCTCATCTGCGTAACAATCCAGCGCTATCACTTTCTGGCGGAGAACGGCGGCGAGTCGAAATCGCTCGAGCATTAGCAACTAACCCCAAATTTATCCTACTAGATGAGCCGTTCGCTGGCGTAGATCCCATCGCAGTTGGTGAAATTCAACGAATTATTCGTTTTTTAACTGAGCGTAATATCGGAGTATTGATCACGGATCATAATGTTCGCGAAACCCTCGGGATTTGTGATCATGCATACATCATCAATGATGGTACCGTACTTGCCCAAGGTTTGCCAAGCGAAATTATCGAAAATGATAGTGTCCGTAGGGTTTATCTTGGCGAAAATTTTAGAATGTAAAAAAATACTCTTTTTTATTCCTAGCCCTTGGCTTTTTAGAAAATGACTGCTACTCTAGAAGTGTAGTTATCTTGGAAAATCAGGCCTTCTTGCTAGATATTTCTGATTTTTCTTCACCTTAACGCTTTTGGGAGAGTGTATGAAAATTATTATTCACAGCCACCATTTAGAAGTTACTGCCGCCATCAAAGCACATTTAAACGACAAGTTAGAACTGATTAAAAAGCATTTTCACGAAATTATTCAAATCAATGCCTCCCTTCTGGTTGATAATGCACAAGAAAAGGAACACCGGCAAACAGCTGAACTCAGTATTCATATCCTAGGTAAAGATTTATTTGCGCAAGCCCATCATCAAGATCTCTACTTGGCAATTGATGCCGCTGTCCAAAAATTGGATAAACAGATTCTGAAACTGAAAGAAAGGACTAAGAGTCACCACCTACCTTTACATCCAAAATACAAGTTAGACAATCTTGCTGGGTTGAACCTATAATAGGTCTATGAATGAACTCGCCTTGTTATTACCGACCAATCAAATTTACCTTGACGTTGCGGTCAATGATATTGATGAATTATTTCATTTGGCGAGTTCACATTTCTCATCCCAAAACACACAGTTAAATAAACAAAATATTACCGAGTGTTTGCAAGATCGTGAAAAACTAGGCTCAACAGGACTTGGGGTAGGTGTTGCTATCCCTCACGGCCGTCTAAAAGGGCTAAAAGAGCCCATCATTAGTTTTTATCGTTTGTTAAACGGTATTGACTTTAAGACTTCGGATCAAATAGCAGTTGATATTGTGATCTTTTTACTAGTACCTGAATTAGCGACACAAAAACATTTAGATCTTCTTTCAGAAATTGCTCAAATCCTAGCTGATAAGTTAAAAAGAGTGCAATTACGTGAAGCGAATACAACTGTTGCTTTACGAACAGTAATGGCAGGTCAGGCGAATTAACAAATGACGCAACAATTGTCACTTGATGGTGTTAGTGCACAACATATTTTTGATCAAAATTTCGAAGAGCTAAAACTACATTGGGTGACCGGCGAAGAGGGTGCAGATCGTTGTTTTGATGTTGAAGTAGTCAAACTAGCCTCCTCGTCCTCAGATTTGGTTGGGCATCTCAATTTAATCCATCCCAGCCGTTTGCAGATTTGCGGCGAAGCCGAAATCACTTATTTAAACCGCCTGCAAAAAGCCCAGCTTCGGCACCAATTGATCGACCTAATGAGTATGAATCCGCCATGTTTCATTATTGCTGACGGCCAAGAACCAAATGATGAACTCAAGTTGTACTGCCAACGATCATCAACCCCACTATTTGTTACACCAGCCCCTGCAGCGGAAGTGATCGATCACTTAAGACTCTATTTAACGAAGATTGGTGCCCCCAAAATTACCATGCACGGCGTCTTTATGGATATTTTAGGACTTGGTGTGCTCTTAACTGGTGAATCAGGACTTGGCAAAAGTGAGCTTGGACTTGAACTCATTTCGCGTGGTCATGGCTTAGTAGCAGATGATGCAGTTGATTTTTCTCGTTTAGGTCCTGACTATATTGAGGGACGCTGCCCCAAAATTTTGCGTGATCTATTAGAGGTTCGGGGTCTTGGCTTATTAGATATTCGTACAATTTTTGGCGAAACAGCAGTTCGCCGAAAACTAAAGCTTCGACTGATCGTACAACTAATTCGTAGAAATTCTGAAGAATTTGAGCGTCTACCAATCGACTCTCAGCATATTGAAGTTTTAGGCTTACCCATTCGAACTGTCAAAATACAAGTAGCCGAAGGTCGTAATTTGGCTGTTTTAGTCGAAGCAGCGGTCAGAAATACGATCTTACAGCTGCGCGGCATCAATACACTGGATGACTTTATAACGAGACAGCGCGAAGTCATGCAAATGGATAAACCTTACTAAGAGGCTAATTATGAGTATTTTCATCATTACTGGTATCTCAGGCTCGGGCAAATCAGTTGCTTTGCGTGCTTTGGAGGATGCTGGTTATGATTGTGTTGATAATCTACCCGTTAGCTTATTAGAAAATCTCGTAGAAACATTACAAACCTCTGGTAG
>CAIKYI010000563.1 GCA_903831545.1 uncultured Methylobacter sp.
AAGTGGAAAGTGCATTAATTTCAGGAATCGCCTTTAATCGGGATGAAGCTAAGTTAACCATCACCGGCGTGCCTGATTTACCGGGTGTTGCTTATAAAATTTTGGGGTCGATTGCGGATGCCAATATCGAAATTGATATGATCATCCAAAATATTGCTGATGATTCAACGACTGACTTTACATTTACAGTTAACCGTAATGAATATCAGCGGGCAAAAGCCTTACTGGCTAAAACCTGCGAAGAACTCGGTGCCAGAAATGTTACTGGCGATGACAGTATAGTTAAGGTTTCAATTGTTGGTGTGGGTATGCGTTCCCATGCCGGTATTGCCAGTACAATGTTTAAGGCCTTGGCTGATGAAGGTATCAATATACGTATGATATCAACGTCCGAGATTAAAATATCTGTTGTTGTTGATGAAAAATATTTGGAGCTCGCAGTCAGGGCATTACACGCTGCATTTAAGCTGGATCAGAAAATTGAATCTTAGGCTTTATTTATAAGATTAATCTGCTATAATTGCACGTCTTGGTTGGGTGCTGTATAAAAGCAGTGCGATTTTAACATTTATAGGGAGTAGCCATGCTTATCTTGACTCGTCGGGTGGGAGAGACTTTAATGATAGGTGATGAAGTTACAGTCACTGTTCTTGGAGTCAAAGGAAATCAAGTTCGCATAGGTGTTAATGCACCAAAAGAAGTTTCAGTTCATAGGGAAGAAATCTATGAGAGAATAAAAAAAGAACAGAATGAGCCAGCTGGATTAACTGGTTATGATGACTAAAAAAATAATTTCTTCTTTTGATAGTTCTTTTCTAAAAGCTTGCAAATAAAGCTTTAAAGTTATGTAAAAAATATATTTGGAGAGTTGGCCGAGAGGCTGAAGGCGCTCCCCTGCTAAGGGAGTATGGGCTTTATCTCCCATCGAGGGTTCGAATCCCTCACTCTCCGCCATACAATTTTGCAAGTCGTTGATTTTAAAAGATTAAAAAAGACGACTTTCATTCTCGCCCTAACTTTGGCGCTGGTTGCTAATAAACATTGCTGGACAATAACACGGCAATAGCTACCCATCAGACACAAAAAAGGCCAGTGTTACCCGGCCTGATTCTAATTAAATACTTTTAACGCATTTAGGTTTCAAAAGAATAAATTGGCGTAAATATATGACGGCTTGTCCCAATAGGCCAGACGACCAACTCACCACACCTTTTATGCAAACTTTCCTCTGATTCATCCGGTAGCCTCATTATTTCCGTTTCATCCTCGCATCGGTAGCCAATCGGATCAAGACCACCGCAATCAACTATGAATCGTTTAATATGAATAACGGTAGCCTCTGGATTTATAGACGCTTCTAATTTACTGACTCTGGTTTTTAATATACCCATTAATTAACTCCGGTGATGACAAACAGTATATTGTCAGGTCTTGGCCTACCATCAGCACAATACACCAACAAAGCATCTTCCTCCGATTGATCAGTACCTAATACGACTAGTACCAATGCGCTTTGCACAGATTCCAGTTTTTTTAATCTGGTTTTAATATTCATCGTTTGTTCTCCAAAATTTCAATTCTCTTTTCAAGGTCGCCAGTTTCAATGGCCTTGCCCACGGCTTGCAGCATCCACACTAATTTTGTGCCTGTTACGGGGTCAATCACATCAGACCTTGATTCGCGGTAGACCTTAGCCATTTCGCGCCTGACATCGTTTAGGGTGTCCAATTTGCAGCGGTAGCGCGTGCCTTTGGTATATGGTAGGTCAGAGACAATACCCGTTGCAGCATCAATCTCGACGGGGTGTTTATTCGTCATTATTTAACCTCTGTAATTTGATTATGCCCACGACCTATTGACCGTGGGCGTTTTGGTTAATGTTTAGTTGGCATCGGGTAAACCTCAAGTAAGCGGTTACCGTATTTGAGTTGCAAACCTTTTGTAATCTCTGGCAAGGACTCGCCCGGCGTATTGACGGTTAAGATTGCATCCGGTTTGTCAGTGACTCGAAAACAATAGCCAGTCATAACGGCGGGTTTATCCTCAAGACGGTTTCTAATGTCATGCTGGATTTGTGCTGCCGTTAGCTGTTTAATGATTTCCGGTTTGTTGGCAATAATCAGATTTCTTAGGCCAGCCGTTAGTCTTGATGGATTACCAATCTTGAGTTGTGCCCCGGCCATAGAGACGACTAATCCAGCTTGCTTGATTTCACTGAGAATATTCATTAAAAATACTCCGGTGTTTCTAAATCTGTATTTATTACAACTGAGTTTATAGTGTCACAAGTGTCACAGTCATCACCAGCGCGGCTTTGCGGTGTCACGACATCATCACAAGGCCGCCTGTCTGGGTCACATAGTAATTTTTTCAATACAAAGGTTGGGCGGGTTTCGTGCCGTTCCTCACGAATGGCAATACCTTGTATAGGCTTGCCGCGTCGATCCTTGTCTAGTGCTGTGACATCCAATTTAAGCGTATTACAGACATCAATCACACTTGTCGTAAACCTTTGCAGCGCCACCGGATGGACTGCTCCATCACAGCACCACGACTCATAATTGGCATAGAGTTTTTCGCGTATGGCATAGCGCTTTTCGTTGTCATCCTTGCCTTTGGTGCTTTTCCCTACATAAGTGACGGCGCTAGACTCAATGACGATGTTGTCATCCAGCCACGCAGCAATTTTGTTTGTCTCAACTAAATGATTAAGCGTTGATTTAGTCATCTGCCCATTGATCCCACCAATAGCCGTTTTCACCTCCGCCCCCGTCATAGCCAAAACCCAATTTAAAAGCCCAGGTAATTCAGAATGCAGAGCTGATTCAATACCACCAGCCGCTGACCATTTCATTTTATCGGCGTCTGTTACCTTGCGATTGAAATTAACAGGCATACGACGACGAATAAGGCCGCTGGTATAGTCGGCGGTTTGTATAGCCTCGTTCGATGCTATGACCACCACGCCAGAAAATACAAAACTCCCGGACTGCTGCACATTCTTTTTTTCGAGTCGTACCGGGTCGCCACCGGTTAACGCCTTAAGTGTTGAGACTTCGCCGCCATAACGGCTTGAGTCATTGATGATTGCAAGACGCTTACCGTACAATCCAGCCGCTTCGAATCGGTTTGTTTCGAGTTGCTTTAAATCGGTAGTAACTGAGTTTTTATCGCCAATAAATGCCACCAGCAAGCGCACCAGCGTTGATTTACCAGTACCGCCAGCACCTACCAATTCGAGAAACTTTTGCACCTCACCGCCAATCAATGCCATTTTGAAAAATGCACGGATAATGTTGATTGATTCTAAATCTTTGCCGCTGGCATCCCATAACCAAGACCGTATAATATTCAGCTTGGCATCAGGATCAAACGCATAGGGTAATTGCCAATTAAAGCGGTGCTGGTAGTCATAATCAAATAATTCCATGCTTAGAGTGTTTAAAATCCCATTCGCCATAGGTAGCAAGTGAGGATGACTCGACCATTCATCAGCCAGTAAGTTAATTTGTAAAAACGACTTCATGTTATTAAGCTTTGAAATAGTAAAGCCTTTGGGGCATCGGTGTTTTAATTCATCCTTGATCATTTTAAGCGCGGTTTTTTCGCCTATTGCAGACCATAAGCCGCCAGACTGCGACAGCCATTCATTTACCACTTGGTCATAACAAAGACGATCCACAAGGTCATCAGCAATAGCCCCGGCTAGAATGGACTCCTGATCCTTGTCATCCTTTCCGGTCTTTTCGGTGCTGCCCTCTGATTCCCCAAAATCGGGTATTTCGTCATAGTTGATTAATTCGCTGCCCGTCTGAGTCACATCGTGACCTAGTTGTGATGGCTCCGTGACCATGTAAGCTATTGATTGTGAATATGTTTCTTGGTTTTCGCTATTTTCGCTAAACTCCGCCACAAAATCAGTATTAAGAATTTCATCAGGCTTAACCATGAAAGCCCCCTACCATTGAAAGAAAGTGGCAAGTATTGATTGCAGCCGCTTTAATGCGTTTGGCTAGTAGAGTAAAATACAGGTGAATTGATTTAACGCTGCCGGGACTAGACTTCCCGCTGGTGGCTTGATTTCCCATGCTACACTCCCAGACTCGCTGCAACTCTCGCAGCAATCCAAGCATCAACATCAGATTCTAAAAAGCCAATGGCACGGGTAGAAATTTGAATCTTGGGAACAAACGATCCTGCATTAATCAGGTTGTAAATGGTGCTACGGCTTAAACCGGTTTTTTCAATGGTTTTGCGTAGGCGGATGATATAAACGGATTGGACGGGTAAAACTGAATTTAATTGTTGCATAGGTTTCTCACATGCTGGAGACACTGCACATTCACTTGACTTAGTGACACTTAAATATTCATTTGTCAGAATATTCACATAAATCTTAACAGTATTTTACAAATTGCAATAGTTTATTTTTGTGTAATAACAGTTAACGACTACCATTAA
>CAIKYI010000564.1 GCA_903831545.1 uncultured Methylobacter sp.
CAGGCAAACGCACCCCCAACGAGATTAAGTTAATCCATCGCAATTGGCAGTTCGGTCAACACCGCTAAAGCTTGCGCGGCAAAGGCTTCATTGAGTTCAATAATATCAATATCGTTCAATGCTAAACCCGCGCGTTGCAAGGCTTTATGGGTCGCAGCAACAGGGCCGATGCCCATAATATCAGGCGCACAGCCTGAGACAGCGGTAGCTTTGATTCTCGCTAACTTGGGCAAACCGTGTTTATCAGCATAGTCTTCACTACACACTAACACCGCCGCCGCGCCATCGGTCAACGGTGAAGACGTACCCGCAGTGACACTGCCAGTAGCTTGAAATGCAGGCGCGAGTTGAGCCAAGGTAGCGGCAGTGGAATCAGGACGAATACAACCATCTTGGGTTACTGAACCGATAGCAATAATTTCATCGTTAAAGTGTCCTTGTTGTTGTGCGCTTATGGCTTTGTGTTGACTGAGTAATGCAAAAGCCTCTTGATCGCCTCGCGCTATTGCATAACGCTTAGCCAGATTTTCAGCGGTGTCACCCATGCTGATAAATGCGTCAGGATAACTCGCATAAAGCGCGGGATTGGGCATGGGATTAAAACCGCCCATCGGTATACGACTCATTGATTCCACCCCCGCACAAATAAACACCTCACCCGCATTCAATTGAATCGCCCCTGCGGCAATATGAATCGCCTGCATAGACGAGCCGCAAAAACGGTTTAGCGTCATCCCTGCAACGGTCACAGGCAGCCCAGCTAAATGGACAATGATTCTTGCTAGATTAAAGCCCTGCTCAGCTTCGGGAAACGCACAACCCAAAATCAAGTCTTCTATATCATCGGGATTAACGTCCGTCTGTTTTAGCAGCCCTTTGACCACCGCAGCGGCAAGATCATCAGGTCGGGTTTTTACCAGTTGCCCTTTATGAGCGGGTGTGAAAGGTGAGCGGCAATAGCCAGCGATAATAACGGATTTCATGGTCTTCTCCAAAGAGGGTACACAATGCCTGACTGCCAGTTAAAGCGTTTATGCTGAGATGTGAACTTGTCGAACAGTCGAAGCATGAATGGCTAGTAACGCAGTACCTAAGAACCATGAAATTTTAAGCGTTGGTTTTGTATAACTCTAGTATTTCTTTTAAATACCCTGATTTGTTTCAGTTTTGAATTCCCCGCGTTCGAGTTTTAAATAACAGGCTTACTGAAATACCCCGTCGCGCTCAGGATTGTTTGTCGTCATCATACCGATTTTAAAAATTATTATCTCCGTCCAGTGCCATAGGATGTGCCGACGATAGGAGGCGCATCATTCGCGTTATATTTCTCGAACGATGCGCTTCGTACCTCAGCGCATCCTATCGTGCTGATGCCAATGATTTTAAAGTTACGCTATCGCTAACTCGACCTACTCGGCTGATTATGGAAATCACGGTGCGGCTTCAAAACTCAGCTTATTGTTACCCAACCATTCACCTTTAACACTCTCTCCGTCAATTGCTAGCTTGATAGTTGCTACTGTTTTTCCTTTGTCATCTGTTTCCTTCAGGGTTAGGGAATTGCCTTGCTGTGTTCCTGATAAGGGAATGCTTTGTCGATGTTTGTCGTAAAAATAGACAGCACTAAACGATTGATCCTCATAAGCATTACCCAGTAGTAGCAGGGTAATGGCAATTTTTCCTCCTATGAAACCATGTAAAACTTGGTTGAATGGACTTTTTGCCGCAGTTCCTGTGCCTTCATTCAGTAGCAAGGCTTTACCGTAGCTACTGAGGTAAGGTCGTAAAGATTCAACGGGATAGGCATTTGCAAAATCACCGATGTTGTCCAAAGCTCTGAAAGCATGATTGCTGCACCGCTCACGGGTAAAAGTGACCGCTTTGTTGTTAATAGTGAAAGTTTTAGACGTGTATTGCGGATCGGCAATCAGGGTTATACAGTCCTGAAATTGCTCTACCATGATGTTTTCGGCAGAATTGACTTCGTTTTTGTCAGAATTCTTTTTCAGCTCCAAAATAGCCTCTTTAATCTGGCTTTGGCGTTCAACAAGCAGTTGTTTTCTGTTGAAGACTTCCCATCCTTCAGGAGTGAATAAATCACTTATTCCAATAGCTCTACCAGAATCAGTGTCAAAATTATAATCAGCACCGTATGTTTCACAGTAGGCTCCGCAGCCTTCTTTCTCAAAGCCGATGCTCAAAACACGCCCATTATTGTTTAACACCTGATAGCTCATCTCGACAGTACCCGCATAGTCATCCTGTTTCAATTTGTAGTCATTGCGTTTGGCAGGTGTCAGGATTCCCAGTTCATTGATAAATATAAAATCATTAATACGGGCGGCTATTTTTGATGATTTGGATTCTACAAAGGGCAGGCTGAATACAGGAGAGATACCACGTTCTTTATTACTGACTTCAATAGATAGTGTTTTTACCGACAGGTCATTTCCCAAGACTAAACCAGAAAATAGTAAAATGAGCCATAAACAAAATGAGCGGATGATTATTTTCATGGTTATTCCTAGCTATTGGTAATTTGTAGGTCTGGTTAACACGATAAGATGCGCTGCATAGGATGTGCTGAGGTA
>CAIKYI010000565.1 GCA_903831545.1 uncultured Methylobacter sp.
ACTGCTGTTGTCACTAGCGTCATTCCAGTCTTCGTAGGTTGCTGTCAGAGCCGTGCCGTTAGAAATACTGATGAAGTGTGCCTGCGGGGTGGCATCGCTGTGGGTATTACTAACGTGGACAGATGGATCGCCAAGATCTGCTTCAAAGATGCCTAACGTGGCTGTTTCTGTCAATGTGACGGTGTAACCATCGACGACAGCTGTCACACTGCCTTGTCCAGAGTTATCCAAATCCGTCACCCGTAAATAAGCCCTGGCACCCGAGGGATAGACAGCTCCGGCTTCAACGCCACCTGCTGTTGACAGATTTGTCAGAAACATTGTGGTTGACGGGGTACCAAGATCGGTTTCTGTAACCCGGAAGCTGGTAGTGGCCGAATCCGATACGGTAGCCTCAGAACCCTCTTTGGCGATAATATCTAGATTGTAGGTGCCAATGTTATAGGTTGTCTGCCAGGCGTATTCATAGGTCTTGTAGGCCCTCCCATCACCTGCCACATCCACTATATTGGCGTCGTTCAAGTTTAAGGTTAGCGGCGTCGCACCACCAGCGCCGTCGTCAATATTTAAATCCAGACTGGAAATATCGTAATCGCCAAATGGATCGGCAACCTTGACTCGAATATAGACCAGGCCGCCAGCATCTATGAAGCCGTTGGTAACAGGGGTTCCACCATTTGTAAAAGACTTGTCGAAAAAGCCGATTTCCTGCACGCCTGCAGTTACTGCATCGGCATCCGAGATACTGATTACACTGGTTGTAGGCAGTTCGATGCGAGAACGGCTGGTTTCGCTATCGAAGGCAATTTTGAAGCTGTCGCCAGTAGCCGTATTGCTGATGTCCAGTTTGATGAATTGGCCGGCACTGATGGTTTTTGCTGTTGCCAACGGTGAAAATGTCCACGTCAGCGCTGTACCGTCATAGACTGGCGAGTTGGATGTCGCAAAAGTGATGCCATTACTGCTGAGTGTAGCGCTAATGGTATCCCCGCTGACCAGCCCGGTTTGGTTGCTGACATAGGTGACCACTTTAATTACACCCCCGGTGGGCATTACAAAATCTGTGGCCATGCTTAGACCTTGGGTGAAGCTAACCGACGAGAGCAGGGCTTCTTTACCGCTAACGGCAAAACGCATATCGCCGCTGCTGGCGCTGCCTGTGCTGCTAAGGCGGGTGCCATCGGCGTAAGAACTGGCGGTATTACCTTGCCAGATAATGCCGCTGTTAGAGCTGTCGACCCGGATGTAATAGCTGGCCGTTTTATCCAAGGTCAGGCCGGTGACGCTAAGGGCAACGTCTTTATAGCTGGTGGTCAGTGCCGATGTGGATACTGTCCCTGACCACAAAGCTGTGCCATCCCAGGCGCTACGAATAGATACCGTTGCCGTAGCCGAAGTAGTGCCGCTTTTCTTCAGGCTCAGGGTGATTTGATCGACGCTGATTGCATCAGCCGTGGTGGCGTTACCGGAAAATGTAAAGGTTTGACCGGCCGGAGCAATCGAGCTGATGGCGAAGTCTGTGGTACCTGCGGTGTTGGCAGTATCGACATAACCTGAAACAATTTGTACATTGTCGATATAGGCACGATCCGAAGTTCCTTGGTCAACGTCAACAGTGAATTTCAACCCGGTTGCATTTGCTGAGAGATCTACAGATATTTTTGCAGCTACGCCGGAAATATTTGCTCCAGTCACTGACGTCACAAGGACCCAATTACCGCCGATTTCTTCGTAAACATTAATCTTGTCGGTATTTTCGTATGGATTGCTGGAGTTGTCTATGATTTCGAAAGTCAACTTTGCACTTGATGGTAAAGCAGTAAAACGTCGATAAATACCATCACCCAAGTTGCCGCCACGAAAATATAATTGGCCATTACTAAGTCTTACCGTGCCTTGACTAGTGCTGTCGTCATCACCAACTTCTGTCCAGTTATTCCCTGCTCCCCAGCCTGATCCGCCTGTATAGCCAGATGAAAAGTCGTCAGTTTTCTTTACAGCCGTGGCACCAGAGCTTGCATTAATCAACGCCGTCAAAGCCTCCGAATTATCCCCGGCAGGTGGCATGATCCTATCCAGATTGCCGGCGCTATCGTCAGATAAATACAAAATCTTGGTTTGGGCGGGGGCGGGAATACTGGCGTAGGCGGTATTCGGATTGCCGGTGGCAATATTGTTGTCGGCATCGCCGGCCACGCCTGGATTGGTGGGATTGTCAAAACCTAAGCCGTACAGTGGATCAAGATAATCAACCTTAATGCTATCGCCAATATTCATTAACAAGGTCGCATTATTGTTGCCGCTTCCTGCACTGGTCGAGGTGACTAGGTTGTTGCGGAAGATGTGGGTGTTTGCGCCGGTTTCGTTCAGGGTGAGCAGTTCCGTTTCCCCTGTGCTGCTATTGGTCACGGTGACAGTCAGGGTATCTAAGCTGCCGCTATTCAGATTGGCATCGGCATCATTCACTTCAATACCCAGCGTTGCATTGGCCAGATAAGTCGAAACGCTACCGGCAAACGCAGCATCTTTGAAAAACACTTGTCCATCACTGGTGCCATTCACACTAATGATGGTGTTATTAGTGGTGACTTTTGCAGGAATGGCGGTATTGGTGCCGGCTGGGTCACCGGTCATTTCCGCGTCATTGGTAATCGCAAAACCCGCTGCCGCCAGTGCAGCGTTTACGTTATCGCGGACTTGGACCCGGTAGGTGATGATCACCTGATCGCCGCGTTTCAAACCATCAATGGCGCCTGTGCTCGGATCCATGTCGGTGATAGTGTAACCGCCATCCAATTTGGCCAGCGGGAAAGGGCTGGTGCCAATGGCGTCGTCAGCGATAGCGCTGTTGACCAATACGGTGCCGTCAGCCCGGACGATTTTTAAGGTAGTACTGTTGGCAACATAGGTCGCGCCATCGGTCGGGTTGATGGCGTCTTTGATATTGATATTGTATAGATCGATGACCGCACGATTGGTCACCGAGATGGTATATTCGATTTGTTCACTTAGCTCTACGACGCTGTTGCCATTACTGACCGAGCTACCGTAAATAACCGTTGACGCTTCTGCGGAATTTTTAGTGAACACATAGTCGGGAAACGGCTGAACCGTAGTACCCATATCCAGATAAGGGGATGCTGCACCCGCAATCGAGGGATCTTCACCCCAGGCTGCGGTGATTAAAGTACCATCGGATGTGTAAACGGTGAGCCCGCTTTGGTCTTTGTCGGCATCGAATAACCGATAGGATTCTAAAGCCTTGATGTCAAATTCATAGGTGTCGCCATCGTAAGGATCGCCAACGACAATATTTCCTTTGGAATCTTTCATTGTGATCGAAGTGCTATCGACGTAAAGGGTCGTGTCCTTCGTGGTGGTAACCCAGACCGGACTGGCATTGGTGCTTGACGCAGCGCTCAGGTCATAGCCTGGTCCCTAGGCGACAACAAATTTGGTGGTCAGATAGGTTTCCGGTACCAGCGAATAGCTCCAGTCATGCGTGGCGTTGCTGGTGGCATCGGCGTCTATGGCGCTGACCGCATAAAATTTGGCATTGTCTTTGGTATAAAAATGCGCTGCCGAGGCTGGCATCAGGAAAAAATTGCTACCCACCGTGCCACCGGATACATTGGCTGGGACGGTGATTTTGCCGGTGGTAGTGGCCGTATCGTAGTAAACATCGATGGCGGTGGCATTGGGATTGTACAAAATCACATAGGCCGGATCGGCAGCCAAGGTGGTACCTACCGGCGCGTAATAGCTGTTAGCCCATTGCTCGCGCGGGGTGACAGAAAACCAGCGGTTTTCGTAAGCAGAACCCACGTCGCCGGCAATGGCATATACGCCTATGCCCTTATCTGAAGTGATGCGTGCACCGGCAAGTACTCCGCCGTTGACCAGGTAGGTCTGGCCCTGATTTAGCATGATCGTCGTTTCAAAACTGCCATTGCCTTCTTTGTCAATATTGATTGTTGTCGCATCAGCAGAGGCAATGATATGCAGCGAGGTGTATTCAAACAGGCGATTGGTGCCAGTCGCAACGGTATCGACATTTTGGCCAAACGGGATGACAAAATCTTTGCCGGCGTTACCCGTATCAATCAAACTGACCGCCCCGGCAAGTACGGTTCCGGGTGTCGAAGACCAGCCCGCTTTTGTCACAGCAACGGCTCGGGTCGAACCGATTTTGTCGCGTCCATCATAGTCAATAGTTACAGGGCTTGCAGGATTGACTGGGTTCTGTAGCAGAATGGTTTGGCCGGCAATAATCAAATCATTGGCAGTACCCGGCGCAATGCCATTTAGCAGATTTCCGTCTCCCCAAATCTGCGTGGTGCTTTGTGACGGGTTATTGATATCCGCCTCATAACCATCTTCCCAGTGATCATATACAACTACAGTGTTATTGCTGGTCGCGCTGATTGCAATTACGGTCTGTATATTGCCAGATACCTTACCAGCACCTGCAATGGCTATCAGTGCAGTTTGAACATCCGGTTCCGGCAACGGTACAAAGTGAATCTGTGCGATGTTAAACGCATCCGCGTTTTCCACGGCAATCGTCCTGCCAGCCAAATCCAGCGTACTGTGATCGTTTTCTATGCTAACGGCATTGAAATTGGCATCGCCATGAAGCACTAGAGATGCAAAAGCATGCCCTTCATCGCCCGGACTATCAGTATCGCCATTTAATCGAGCATCAATAGCGTGCCCCAACTCCTCTAATAGCACCGCCCGAATTGCAGGGGATGATGCGGTCACCAAATAATCGCTGTTTAAATAGATAGTGGGCGAGCCATCCAGGCCATGTGCTGTAAATGCGCCTAATGCGCCTTGAATATCCTTGTCGCTCAGCAACGTCACAGTGGGTGAATCGCGTTGATTTTGATAATCGTCGATCAAACTGTTGGCGGCATCCAGCCATTGTTTATCTGGTTCGCTCTGACCGCCATTAAATAAATCGAATAGCTGCTGTTTGGCGTCCGGGCGTTGCAGAAAATCGGTGATTAATTGCTGAGCTTCGTGAATAGCCTCATTTAGGGTAAATGAAGCAGGCTCTAAAGCGCTTGCTACCTCAAACAAGCTGTCGCTTGGCTCTATGCCTGCAGGCTCAAGCGATGTTGTTACACTAGACGAAAGCAATTGATCAATATTGGACGAGTGCTCAGCCAAGGCCTGTAAAATCGACGTGGTTTCATGATTCAAAGCAGAATCAGCTGTGAATGTTGTAGGGTCGCTGGCTACAGCTGTTGTTGCATCGGCTGTGGCAACGGCCGCTCCATCAAATAAAATTCGCGGTTCCAGCGCATAGCTCAATACACGTGGACGATTTGCGTTGCGTTTAGGCTGATCTGGACTGTATTGAATGGCCATGAAAATTTTTCGACGGAGTTGGATTTAAAAAAGTAAATTCGGTAAGGATGAGAATGTCTTTTTATAAAAGACTTATCTTTACTGAAGATTTGGGGCCTAAGTAAACAAGCTATTGAAAAAAACAGGTCAAAACGTGGACCCGTTGTTGACTGTTGAAACTTGCCACGTTAAATCAGAAGTATTAGCTGTATCCGCAACCCCGCCATCAAAAACCATACACTGCACCAATAGCAGTCGTAACGATAATGACGACTCATGTAATATGGCTTTTGACCGGGAGCGGGGAGTGTTTCTCATCTGTATAACCAAGGCAAGTAAGTATTTGTACGTAGTATAACAGTCAAATATGCATATTCCTAAAGTTGCACAATTGCATAACTGCAAAGTTGAAAATAGCGTTGTTACGTGAATACCTTGTTTCCAAATTTTCAACCTGTTTTTAAAGCCTAAATAAATCCTGATAAGCCTTGGCTGCTTGTTCGGGTTGATGGTCAAAAATTCCGCCGATTACCGCCAGGAAATCAGCTCCTGCAGTAATTAATTGTGCGCCATTACCAGGTAAAATACCGCCTATGGCAACAATAGGAATGGTCAGCACAAGCTTTGCCTGACGTAAGATGTCAATATCGGCGGGCGCAGCCAGCGGCTTTGAAGTAGAGGGAAAAAATCGCCCGAAAGCCACGTAGCTGGCGCCTTGCGCCTGAGCGTCAAGCGCCAGTTCGAGAGAGTTATAGCAGGAAACGCCGATAATGGCATTGTCACCCAATTGCTCTCTGGCTTGGGCAATCGCGCCATCTTCGCGGCCGAGATGCACGCCATCAGCACCTGATTGTTTTGCCAGTTCGATATCATCGTTAATTAATAAGGGTGCGTTATGTTGATGGCAGATTTTAACCAGTTTATGGGCAACACAGGATGACGCCTGAGGATTTTTTTCGCGATATTGCACGATGACAGCACCGCCCTTAAGCGCGGCTGAAACTTCGTTAACAATGGTTGCACCGGTTTTATTGTCGGTTTGGGTGATGGCGTAAAGACCCTTTTTTGGAAGCTTCATGAGTCTGCATCCATCCAGAAAAAGCGGTCGGGAATATGTTGGCCGGTGCCTGGTTGATAGGCAGCATTTAAAGAATTCCAGGTATATTCCTGGGCTTCAATGACCGCCTGCAGTGGCTCCAGACCATGCGCCATCAAAGCGGCAATGCTGGAGGCCAGTGTACAGCCGGAACCGTGATAGCTGAACGGCAGTCTGTCCCAGGTATAGGTTTCCCAGCAACGCTGGTCATGAAACAGTTGATTGCTGACTGAGGGCGTATGTTCATGACTGCCGGTAATCATTACGTAGTCGCTACCTTTGTCCAGCAATGCCAGGCCGCAGTCGTTAAGATTATTCAGTCCGGCGAGCTGGCGGGCCTCTTCGCTGTTAGGCGTTAATACGGTAGTGCAGGGCAGTAGCAAGTTAACGATGGCCCTAATAAGCTGGTCACTGGACAGGTCGGCACCACCGCCAGCCGCCAGAACTGGATCAAGAATAACCGGAATGTGCGGGTGCTTTACCAGGATGGAATGAATCGCGGCGGCGGTTTCATGATGACCGATCAAGCCAATTTTGAAGGCTTTGACCGGGAGGTCGGCCAGGATGGTATTGGCTTGGGCAACAAGATTATCCGGGTTTTGCGGAAGCAGTTTTTTTACATTCCGGGTGTCCTGTTCGGTCAAGGCGGTGATGACACTGGCGGCATGACAGCGGTGGCTGACCAGGGTTTCAATATCGGCCTGAACTCCGGCGCCTCCGCTGGGGTCATGGCCGGAAAAGGAAAGTACAACGGGTCGAATTAAGCTCATTGTTTTTGCAGAATAGTTTGGGAGTTGATGTAAGACAAGACCACATAGGGGCGAAGCTGTTGTGTAAGCGGGCAATAAGTTAATCGGATTAAGTCATTGCATCAATCGAGTATTCAATTAACTGACTGGTGTTGTCAAAACTATTCTGGCCCAGGCTTATAAAGCCTGCATCTTCCAGAATTTTTTCCTCGCGAGTAATGTGCAGAACCTGGCGATTACGAATTCTAATAAAGGTACCATTGGTGCTTTGATCGACAATATAAAATTTACCAAAGCGGGGTTCGACTCGTACATGTTGTCGTGAGGCAAAGCCATTGCTTACTATAATATCACAGTCATTACTACGGCCTAACACTACGCCTTTACAGTGTATTGTCTTGATTTTAAAAACTTGGTTGTTATAGCGTAAGGTTAATTGGTGGCTATCAAGTTCTGTTAGAGGTTGCGGTGGGGCGATGAAACGGGTGCGTTCCCTATTGTCTTCTTCCCATACGACCAGATAAATGGGGTATTTTTCTTGTTTGCCTTTAAATTCTGCGCTCATAACCTGGTGAGCCTCGGATTTTAATGCAGGCGGCAAGGCATCGTAAACTGCCTGGGTGGTCATGATTTGATCGGTTCTGGCCGAGCCGGCAACGCGTGCCGCTACATTTACAGTATCTCCAAACACGTCATTGGCTTCACAAAGCACATTGCCATAATGAAAGCCAACCCGGATGTGCATGGCGATACCCTCTGGTGGTCGCTTGTCGCGAACTGCATTTTGCATTGCGCAAGCTGCCTTAAAGGCAGTTTGCGCATCAGGAAAGGTACACATAATCTCATCGCCAATGGTTTTGATGAGTGTGCCTTTGAAGGGGGCGATTTCCCCAAGCATTGTACTGATACACCAAGCGGTTAAATGACGCGCCCGGGCATCACCAACATCGCCGTAAAGTGAGGTACTACCGCAAATGTCGGCAAACAATACGGCGAGTTTTTCTGTCTGTTGCGTCATAGTTGATTCAGTTTTGGTATTACAGTTTGTTAGGATTGATTTTAGTACCAAAAGCCACCGATATGCCAGCGGGGTGTTTTGATCAAATCTTGATAATGGGCAGGTATAGGATAGCGGTTATGATCTGAATAGATCAGGGGGTGTTTGATCGATTGATTTAAAGTTAACAGTCGCTTTATTCTTTCCCGGGTGTCAGGATGGGTTCTGAGAATCGAGGGGATTGCTGCGCTATGGCGGCGCCCCAAGAGCATATCAATAATAGAAACCTCATAGGCTTCAAGCTTGTTAAGCGCCAGAGCCAGACCTTCCGGATCTGCGGTTAACAAAACTGCCTGGTGATCGGCGTCAAACTCTTTGATTCTTGATAAGGAAAGTTGCAGAAAACTCATCAGTGTCGGTGCAACTATCAGTATGGCTAACGCCGGCCAGGAAATTGTAACAAGTCCAAGAAAGTACAGGGGTAAATTTAACAATACCAGTAAAAAACCTGCTAAAGACAAGGTGTTGGTAATCCTGCTAAGTACGTCGGCATAGGTCATTACATGCACATCGTTATGCTGGATATGACTGATTTCATGGGCAAGAACAGCAACAAGTTCGCGTATCGTCAGGCTGTTAAGTAGTTTGTCGCTAAGGCCGATTGCTGAGTTTGTGGAGGTGCCTACCGAGAAAGCATTCATTAACTGACTGGGTAAATAGTAAAGTAACGGCGCAGCGGGTAAATTAGCGCGAGCGGACAATTCCTGGCTTATCTGATGAAGACCGGGCGCATCTTCCAGGGATAACAATTTGGCGTTATACATGGAAAAAATGAATGACGGTGACAGATTCGGACTGATAACGAGTATGACAACAGCTAAAAAAGCCGCCCATAATGTCCCCTCGATACCTGCCAACATAAAGCCGACTAATGACAAAATTGCCGCCATAAAAATAAAAAGCACCAGGGTATGGAGCCGGTTTTTAAGTTTGTGGTTGAATTCAGTCATTGTGGAACTCACTTCTTGGCCAACGCCTCGGCGTTACGCTTAACCAAACCCTCAATAACTGCGTTTAATGAGCCTTTGGTTTGTATTTCGTTGCTGAAGGTCGAGCGATAATTGGTTACCAGGCTAACGCCCTCTATCAGAATATCGTAGACTTTCCAGTCACCGTTGCTTAACAGCATTCGGTAATTGACACTGACAGGTTGAAGGCCAGGTTGCAGTATTTCTGTTTTTACAATTGTTTTAGTTGCTTCACTTTCCATTTCAAGAGGCATGAAGCGTAATGTCCAGTCGGTGTATTCGATAAAGGCTCTGGAATAGGTTCTTACTATCAGGGTTTGAAATTCATGATTAAAGCGCTTTTGTTCATCTGTTGTTGCATCTTTCCAGTGTTTACCAAGTACCAGCGGAGCGATTTTGTCAAAATCGGTATGTGGGTAAATCACGCTATTAACAAACTGCGTCACTTGTGCAAAATTCTGGGTGAAGGTTTTGTTTTGCAGTTTTTTCTGGATTTGGGTTGAAACATTCTCTATGACAAGTTGTGGTGCTTGTAATTGCTCGGCCATGGCTTTGGTTGCAGGCAATATTCCAAGCAAAAGCGCAATGAAACCCAATGACGCAATATGTTTAATCTGATGTCTCATAAGTACCTGTCTTTAAGATGGTGGAAAAATCGGTTTGTTAATGGATCATGAGTTACTACCGATATCACCGGGGTAACTCATTTGAAAAATACACTCGGTCTTCTAGGTGTTTCATTTAATAGTCAATATTGTGGCTTGAACTGCCAATAATCTTGCAAAGCACTTTGTTACATGATGCCGATATATCAAGTGAAACGTCAAGTTGGTGTGAAGGGCTAACTGTAATTATTATTTAGGATTTGGTAAAAAATGACTTCCCGTTTGATATAGGATGTGCCGAGGA
>CAIKYI010000566.1 GCA_903831545.1 uncultured Methylobacter sp.
CGTTTCAGTTGGATAAACGATCACGCCACCCTTGCGGATAATGTCTACGGCACGATGTATCAAACGCAGCTGCGGACTCTCCGGATGTATTTCAAAATATTGAGCCATGGGGCAGTGCCAGGGAAAGTGGAATAGGGCGCAATTATACCGTACATCTAGCCAAGCTTGCAGTTGAAAAGGATTTCTAACTGGTCTGAGATGAAAAATCAGTTTTTGGAAAGCGTCAGAATTGTTTTGCGCATGCTCTCCAAAACATTTTCGGCTTGTTGCAAAATATCGTTATTCCAAAAATGCAGCACTGTGTAACCTTGACCGCTGAGCATAGATATCTACACAAGTAAAAATCGACGTCATTCCGACAGGGATTGCAAGGATGACGAGTTGTGCAGATCCCTATGCTCAGGGAGAGAGAATTTAACTACCTTACCGACACAGCCAAACCCTGATTAATGAAATAAGTCGATCTTGATCAACAGGCTTGGTTAAATAATCAGACGCACCGGCATCCAGGCATTTTTTACGGTCTTCTTTCATCGCTTTAGCCGTTAAAGCAATAATAGGCAAATTTGCAAACTCTGGTGAGGTGCGAATGCAACGGGTTGCCTCGTAGCCATCCATAACCGGCATCATCATATCCATCAACACCAAATCCACATCCGGATGCTTATTAAGCATTTCCAGTGCTTTTTCACCGTTATCAGCCTTAACTGGATTAAGCCCGTGACTTGCGAGGATTTTTGTCATTGCAAACATGGTTCTCATATCATCTTCAACGATCAAGACTTTTCTGGCTTTCAGATTATCGTCTGATTCATGTAAATGACGGATAACTCTTTTTTTATCTTCAGGCAATTCAGAAACCACGCGGTGCAAGAACAACGCAACTTCATCAATCAACCGTTCCTGCGAGCGGACATCTTTAAGAATTATTGAATTGGCGTAATTACGCAACGCCATTTCTTCATCCATAGACAGCTCACGAACCGTATAGATGATGACTGGCGGCATGCTGATTTTTTCTTTCGCTATCACATTCAGCAATTCAAGACCTTGCATATCGGGTAGGCCAAGATCCAGAATCACCAGCGCAAAGTTGCGCTCACGCAATGCCTTTAAAGCTTTTTCACCGGTATCAACTTCTTCAACAAAAACATTGCCATTACCGACTGAACGAACCGTTTCACGACGCATAACCGGATCATCTTCAACTACCAGAACTCGCTTCTCGGCATAAGATGAAGCTTGTTCAAGACGATTTAAAACCGCTTCAATATCCTCACGGAGAACCGGTTTTCTTAGATGACCTATGGCACCGATTCTAAGACCATCATTGGTTGGGTCTTCCGAAGATACAATATGTACAGGAATATGCCGGGTATCGACATTTTGCTTAAGTTCGCCAAGTACCGCCCACCCATCCATACTAGGTAGGTATATATCCAGAACAATGCCATCAGGACAATGTTTTTTAGCCAAGACAAGACCTTCTTCGCCATTCAGGGCAATCAGGCACTTAAAACCACGCTCCTTAATATTACCCGCCAGAATTTTGGCGAACACATGATCGTCTTCTATAACCAACAACACTCTATCATTCTCAGTCAGATTATCCCTGTCATCATCAATAACAACCTGCTCCTGCGGTTTTTTTACAGCAATGGATTGCGGCTTATTCTGAGCTGAATAACTGGCAGGCAAAGTCGCTTGGGCTTCATTTGGTTTTCCTGCATTCTGTGAAGATCCATCCTTATTTATTACCTCAAGCGGGATGTAAATACTAAACGTTGATCCTTTGCCATGCTCGCTGACCAGCTGGATTTCCCCCCCCAACAAAGTAGCCAGTTCACGCGAGATAGACAAGCCTAAACCGGTTCCGCCAAAACGTCTTCTGTCTCCGGAGTCTGCCTGCTGAAAAGCCTCGAATATAATTTTCTGTTTTTCAACAGGAATACCAATACCCGTATCAGTTACCTTGACAACCAATGCCTTCGCAGGATCCAACTGGCTACGCGACAAATCGGCATTCGCAGGAGCGCTTGCAAAGTCCACGGTAACAGAACCTTTTTCAGTAAACTTCAAGGCATTTCCAACCAAATTCTTGATAACTTGCCCCAAACGCTGGGCATCGGTAATAATTGAATCCGGCGTACCTTCCTCGCAATTAATATGCAAAGCCAATCCCTGGTTTTTGGCCATGTGATCAAACTGGACATTGATAGTACGCATCAAATCCTTGATGTCAACGGTCTGCAACCTTAACTCCATTTTTCCGGACTCGATTTTGGAAAGATCCAATATTTCGTTAATAAGGTTAAGCAAGTCACTGCCACTGTCATAAATAACGCCAGCGGTCTCAACTTGATCATCCGAAAGATTGCCGGTTCTATTTTCAAGTAACGAACGCGCCAATAACAACAAGCTGTTCAAAGGCGTACGCAATTCGTGAGACATATTGGCCAGAAATTCAGACTTATACTTACTGGCCAAGGTCAACTCTTCAGCTTGTATGGCAAGTTCACGGCGGGCAATTTCATTAGCGCCTTTCTGCTGTTCCAACAAGCCATTTTTGGACTTGAGCTCTACGTTAGTAACTTCCAGTTCTTCCTGCTGGGATTTAAGCTCCTCTTCAGAGTCTTTAACCCGCAGCATCTGGGCTTCCAATTCAGTATTGGCATTTTGCAACTCAGTCTGTTGCGCCCTTAATTCCTGCTGCGATAACTCTACCACTTTAGCTTGCGCTTCAAGCTCCTCATTACTGGCCAGCAATTCCTCCTGCTGGAGTTTCATTCGTGCCTGAGCATCTGTAATCTCGAAAGCAATAGCTACAATTTCGACCACCTGCTCCAGATACTGCATTTCTTTTTTACTTAACAGCCCAAGCGTGCCTATTTCCAAAACACCCCGAATTGAACCTTCATAAAGAATGGGCGCTACGCAAATGTTTCGGGGCACAGTCTCGCCCAACCCGGATACAACTCGAATGTAATCATCAGGCACATTCTCCAGCAAGATCACTTTACGTTCCAACGCCGCCTGCCCCACTATGCCTTCACCTAACTTATACTTGCAGGACAAATTTTTTCGACGGGTGTAGGCATAAGTTGCCAGCAAGCTTAATTCAAGGTCATTATCAGAACCATTTGCCAGGTATAAAGCACCCACCTTGGCACCCAGATATGTAGCAATTTCGGTAATTGTTTTTGAAGCCAAAATAGCAACATCATCCTGGCCCATTAACACTTGATTAATTCGGGCAATACCTGATTTCATCCAATCCTGCGATGTACTCTCATCACGGCCAGACCTGAGAGCATGCTGCATTCTCTCAACCGAACCGGCTAATTGGCCAATTTCATCCGAGCCTTGAATGTCGACTTCCATATCCAATTCGCCTACCGAGATTCGCTCGGTAATAGCCATCATCCTGGTAATTTTACGAATCAGCAGCCTTATATAGATCAATATAAAGATTGCCAGTAACACCTTTGTAACCAGAATGGCTATCAAAACCATACGGTTTGATTCATAGCGCCCTAGATTATCCATATATTCCTGCTGGGTGACATCAATCTGTATCTGCAACAATTTATCGATATCTTCTTCAACAGGAGTAAATAAGGGGCGGATCGCCGTTTTAACCAAGCTGTCTACCGCTTCCGTATTACCGGACAGCAGATTTTCCATAGCAGGAACCAAACCCTGCTGAGTCAGTTGCTGCAATTCTTTTTCAAATTTATTCGACAGTCCCAACTCTTCACTGGTAAATTTGGTTGCCCTGTATTCACCCCATAGCTTGTCCATATCAAGAAGATTGAGTTTGATAAGTGCAACATTTTTGGGTATCTCATCCCTGAACGCCAGAGAATTGGAGACTGCCAGGCGATTTGCCATTATTCTTACCTTAATTTCACTTAACTGCCTTAGGCCAACGGTACGATCCATATAAATGGTGCGCAAACTTTCGTTGGATTGCGCCATACCGTTTAAGCCATACAAGCCCATGACAATGGCCAGAGTTGCCATAAGACCAACAACCAGAAACAGACCTTTAATATTCAGGTTATTCAACATGGTAATACCCCCAGTGGGATTTTTATTTTCATCATTAATGTTTTTGACTTAGCTAATTTAGCTTGCCATTCTCAACTGCTCTTCCGGCTCCAGTTTCAAGGAATGCCATACCTGGTCAAACTCCGCATGAATAGTCTCAAAAAGACCGATCAATTCAGGATCAAAATGCTGGCCGCGACCATCAATTATTATCTCAACAGCCTGCTCATGACTAAAAGGGGTTTTGTATGGTCGTTTGGCTCGCAAGGCATCATAGACATCGGCAATCGCTACAATCCGCGCGCACAAAGGAATTTGTTCGCCCTGTAAACTATCCGGATAGCCACTGCCATTCCATTTTTCATGATGCCATCTCGCAATATCGGTACCCATACGAATCATTTGATTATTTGGGTAACTTTCCAAAACCGCATTAAGCGTATCAAAACCGATAACGGGGTGCCCTTTCATGATTTCGAATTCTTCAATTGTCAGTTTTCCCGGCTTCTGTAAAATAGCGTCCGCTATACCCACTTTGCCAATATCATGTAAAGCGGAGGCATGAAAAATCATGTCCACATAATGATCATCAACCCCCGATTTTCTGGAGGCCAGGTTTTGTGCCGCTTTTGCCATCAATTGACTAAAAGAACCGACTCTATCGATGTGCAAACCGGTATCGTCGTCTCGAGACTCCGCCAATTTAGCCAGCGCAACTATCGTTGACATTTGCGCCGTAAATATCTCCTGTTCCTGATAGGTAACGGTATGTATCAAAGACAAATTTCGCAGCTCCAGCTCATGCCGTAAGCTATGCAGTTCCAAATGCGTTGAAACCCGCGCCAAGAGCTCTTCCAGAATAAAAGGTTTGGTTGCGTAATCAACGCCGCCGTGATCAAACGCCATTACTTTTGCACGGGTATCTTGCAGGGCGCTTAAAAAGATAACAGGAACGTCCTTTAGTTGCTCATTCGCCTTTAAAATCTCACAGACTTGATAGCCATTCATGTCCGGCATATCAATATCCAATATTATTAAGTCAGGCGTCTCTGCTGTTGCCATTGCTATCGCCAACTCGCCATTTGGTGCGACCCTGACTACGTAGCTTTCCGACATCAATGCTATCGCCAATAAGCGAAGGTTTTCAGGAGTATCATCAACAATTAATATATTGTCTCTAGTTCTGGTGTTTTTCATAAGATTGTCCTGAATTGTCTAAAAGTTTTAGTAAAGAGTTGTAGTCAAATTTTTCCGCCATAACCCGCAGCCTTTGACCAATCCAACGATCATGCGTTTCAGTCTGTTCAATCCAATCTTTAATATTATCGACATAGCCACTCCGAACAGCTTTTTGAAGACCAATTCGAAGCGTCAACGGTAAGGTTTCAATCGACTTGACATCCAGACGTCGATTATCCTCATGTTCCATCTTGATATTTTCATCGCCGGCATAAACATACTTCAGCTTAATCAACTGCCCAATCTCTTCGAACAGTGTTTGTTCACGTACCGGTTTGCACAAGAATTGATTAATGCCTGCTTCAACGGCCAAGGCGCGATTTTGCGTCGACGGCGATGCAGTAACCATTAAAATGGGAACCTGATTACCATGATCCAGGACGCGAATACGTTTAGCCAATTCAATTCCGTCCATGCCGTCCATTTTAAGATCCATTATCACTAATGAAATGTCTTGTTCCTGAAACGCAGCTAATGCACCCTTGCCACAAGTTGCCAATCGGACACCAAAACCGACAGACGCAAGAATTGTCCCCATCATATTTAAATTATCGATGTCATCATCCACAATCAAAATGTGCGGCGCTTCAACGTCAGGATCAAGATGCGCGACCTTGGTGTTAGCTTTTCGCCTACTCTGAAACTGCGTTAACTGGCCGGTAAACTCAAATCTAAAAGTGCTGCCTTTGCCCACTTCACTGCTGACACTAATATTGCCATCCATCATCTGCGCAAACTCTATACTCACGGCAAGGCCGAGACCCGCCCCTATATTCCTGGCTCCGGCTTCGGCCTGTTCAAAAGCGCCAAAAATATTGTCCAGCTTATCGGTTTCAATACCACAACCGGTATCTTCAACCTCAACATAAACAGTAACGTTATTGGCAATGCATTGGCATAATCCGGCACGTATTTCTATTTTTCCATGATCGGTAAATTTCAATGCATTACCCAGCAGGTTAATCAGTACCTGACGCACTTTATTGGCATCAATCACCAACCAATCAGGGAGTTCTTTTGAATACTCAACATTCAAAATCAAGCCTTTTTTTCTGGCACACAACAAAAACATTCTTTCTATATCATTCAATAAATTAAAAAAGCTTGTTTTTGAAGGTGCCAATACCATTCTACCGGCCTCAATTTTAGCCATATCCAGGACCGAATCGATCAACATCAAAAGATGTTCGCCACTGCGATCTATGATTTCAAGATAATCTATCTGCTGAGCCGTTAAACTGCCTTCTCTTCTTAATAATTGGGCATAGCCCAAAACCGCATTCATTGGAGTACGAATTTCATGGCTCATGCTGGCCAGAAATTTGCTTTTCGCCATGCTATCCGCTTCAGCACGAACCAGCTTAAGACGTGCTTCATCAGCCAGTTTCATGTGAGTTATATCGCGTGATATTTGAACGCACTCGGTGATACCCGAGTCACGGACAATTGGAGCGAGCCTGTGGCTATAACAGATAGCTTCCGAATTCCACGGAAGTTTCATCTCGGATTCGAACTCCGCAATTTCACCTTTGTCAAATACGAGTTCCAGTGCATTTTTTAACAAAAGGCAATCGGCTTGAGTAAAAAATTCAAAGACAGATCCACCAATAAAATTAAAGGTGTTTTTGGAATGATTTATAAAATTTATACACCCGTTACGATCATGATTTAAAATACAGTCAGGGGTGTTTTCAACAAGCAAACGTAATTTATTGGCCTCTTCCAATAACGCGCTGGTTCCGGCTTCAACTTTATGTTCAAGACCAATGCGATAACGGGCCAACTCAAGAAAAACACTAACTTTACCAAGAAATACTTTGGGGTCGAACGGTTTGACAATATAGTCAACTGCCCCGCGTTCATAGCCTTGAAAGGAGTGATATTCATCTGCGTAAGCAGCCGTCAAAAAAATGATCGGCATCCGCGAAGTACTTGGATCGCCTAACAATAAATCTGCCAACTCATAGCCATTCATATCAGGCATCTGCACATCAAGAATCGCTAAAGCAAAATCATAATTAAGAGTATGGGCTAGCGCTTCTTCACCACTGGTGGCTTTAATGATGGATACCTCCAATTTGCTAAGCACTTTTTCAAGAGCAAACAGATTTTTTGGCACATCATCAACAATGAGAATATAAACTTCTGGCACCTTAATCTCCTAAACCAAAGTTAATGCAGTACTTACCTGGTAATAAAAACAGCAATACATCAGTCATTAAACTTTTATAAATTATTGTATTGATATTTTCTTTTTATAAATTCTGGCTTTTTCATCAACAGTAACAAACTTGTCTGCCACTGATGAAAACATCAAACTTTCTTTGTCGCCCAAACATAAAAACCCGCCGTACTCCAAACTATCCCAAAACAGCTGTAGTACTTGATTTTGTAAATCCTGGTTAAAATAAATCAGAACATTTCTACAAATAATCATCTGCATTTCGCCAAAACTTTTATCGATAACCAAATTATGAAGGCTAAACGTTATTCTCTTTTTAAGTGAGGTATCTAATAAAGCCGCGCCATATTTTGCGTGATAATATTTTGACAACGACGATACGCCGCCAGCCTC
>CAIKYI010000567.1 GCA_903831545.1 uncultured Methylobacter sp.
AAAAAATGCCGCCCGGATTTTGTCGCCTTATTCTGTACACACCTCACCCCTGTTATTTCCGCAAGCCAATGCCCGGGTCGAACGCCGCGCTTATGGCGTGGTGGCGATAATTTCGCCCTGGAATTTCCCCTTTCAACTGACTTTAAACCCGTTATTGACCGCCTTGTTTAGCGGCAATGCCGTCATATTTAAAATGTCTGAATTAAGTTTGCCGGTCGGTGAACTGATTATGCAGTTGTTGTCTGGATTGGATTTGCCCGAAGCTTTGGTGCAACAGGTCACGGGTTTGGCCGCTACAGGTGAGCAGTTAATCGATGCCCGGCCCGATTTGGTGTTCTTTACAGGCAGTGTAACGGCGGGCAGGGCAGTAATGGCAAGAGCCGCGCAACATCCGATACCGGTTATTCTTGAATTGGGCGGTAAAGATGCAATGCTGGTGTTTGCCGATGCCAATCTTGAACGGGCTGTTAAAGCGGCGTTATACGGCGCGTTTAGCAATAGCGGACAAGTTTGTGTCTCGGTCGAGCGCTGTTATGTGGAGGCTGGGTGCTACACTGAATTTATTGCCCTGCTTAAACTGGCGGTAGCTGAGCTAAAAGTCGGGCACGGTGAAAATGGTGACTTGGGGGCGCTGACAACGCTGAAACAATTTGCCGTCATCGAAGCCCACTACAACGATGCGCTTGCCAAAGGCGCAAAAGCCTCTTCGCCACTGCGTCTGGAGGGGCGCTATGTTCATCCGGTGGTCTTATGGGATGTCACCCAGGATATGTTGCTTATGCGCGAAGAAACTTTTGGTCCCTTGTTGCCGGTAATGGCCTTTAACACAGAACAACAGGCGGTAAACTTTGCCAATGACAGTGAGTACGGCTTGAATGCAAGCGTCTGGAGCACAGACATAAGCAAGGCCGAGCGGGTCGCCAGACAGTTGCAGGTTGGCAATTGGGCCGTGAATGACGTTATTAAAAATATAGGTCATGCCGGATTGCCGTTTGGCGGTTGTAAAAATAGCGGTTTTGGCCGGTATCACGGAGCGGAAGGCTTGCGTCAATTCAGTTATACGGTGGCTGGCTTAACCAGTCGTAGTGCCTTAAACGTCGAACCGAACTGGTTTCCTTACTCGAACAAGCGCTATCGGGAAATGCTTGGCTTTGTTGATTTCATGTTCGGCAGCGGTAGTTTATACCAGCGTAGTGTCAGAAACTGGCAAGCCTTGCAGGCGTTTCGGGGCTATGCTTCCTTGAATTTACGCCAGCATTGGCAAAATCTTGTGATTTTTTTTATTGGCCGATCTGAGTAAACTTAGATTGATGCTTTCCACACAGTACAGAGACATTTTAATGAACGACAACAATAAACCGCATATCGTAGTCATCGGGGCAGGTCTGGGCGGTCTTTCGGCGGCAATTTCCCTGGCAACAGAGGGCTTTAGCGTTGACTTGCTGGAAAAAAACGACAAAGTCGGCGGCAAGCTCAATGTCTTGCAAAAAGACGGTTTTACCTTTGACATGGGCCCGTCGATTCTGACCATGCCGCATATTTTTCGTCAGCTGTTTGAGCGTGCCGGAAAAAATATGGATGATTACGTAACCATAGAAACGGTCGAACCGCATTGGCGCAATTTTTTTGAAGATGGCACTACCCTGGATTTAAGTTCAGATCCACTACGTATGAAACAGCAGTTGGATAGGCTGGGACCCAACACGGCCAAAGAGTTCGAGCAATTTTTGGCTTATTCGCAAAAGCTTTGTGAAGTTACCGAGGACGGATATTTCGCAAAGGGTCTGGATTCGTTTTGGGAGTTGCTCAAGTATTATGGCCCGCTAAAAAGCTTGCAGGCATTTGATGTGTTCCGTTCCATGGATCAGGGCGTCAGGCGCTTTATCAAAGACCCGAAACTGGTCGATGTGCTTAATTACTTTATTAAATACGTCGGCTCTTCGCCTTATGACGCGCCTGCCTTGATGAATTTACTGCCTTATATCCAGTTTGGATATGGATTGTGGTACATCAA
>CAIKYI010000568.1 GCA_903831545.1 uncultured Methylobacter sp.
AGTTATCAAGACTAAAGTTATTTATAACTGTCGGTAAAACGGCTTTAATTTTGTCGACTGCTAGCGGCTGGCCTATGACACCGGTCGAAAAAGGCAGAACCTGAGTTGCAATGCCGCCAACAACCTCGGCAAGATCAGCACAGGAAGTCAAAGCGTCTTTCATACCCTGCTCACCGGTTCCTGCATTGGCGTTGCCCGAATTAATCAGCAACCAGCGCGGAGCATCACGCAAATTTGCCTTGGCTACATGAACAGGTGCGGCGCAAAACGCATTTTGCGTAAAAACCGCCGCGCACGTTGACTGCTCGACCATTTGTATCACCAAAATATCATCCCGGATGGTTTGTTTGATACCCGCACACGCTGTACCCAGCGATATTCCTGGTATTTCAGGCATAGTCGGAAAACTGCACTGCCCTCCTGCCATAAATAAACCTCGTTAAACTTTAAAGAATACAAATACATTATCAATTTTTTTTACTTCCACACGCATCAGTTTGCATTGCTTTTTTATTTTCTCTAACTGTTGCGACGGTTCACTGACAGCAAAAGGAAAAATCACCTCCAACTCAATCTGTCCATCCAGATAATGAATTCTAAAGTCATCTATAAATGACTGATAATCAACCAGATAAAGCTCCAGCAACCTTTGCACTTCGCCGCGTGACAGTGGCTTTGAGTGATCCAGCGAACTTTCATCGTCTTCAGGGTCGACATGCACCAACACATCCATTACGTCATCAAACCGCTTGATCAAATCATCCCTTACAATATCACTAATCATGTGTCCTTCAGAAACGGTAATGCGCGGATCAACGACAATATGCGCATCAATCAGAGCATCTTCACCCATTTGCCGGGTACGCAACAAATGGATGCCTTCGACACCTTCAATCTCATGAATTGCCGTTCGGATTTCGGCTACCAATGCAGGGGGCAAGGAGGTATCGACCAATTCCTTGATACTTTCAAGCATCAGATTCAAACCGATTTTTGCCACCATCAACGCGACGACGATAGCCGCAACCGCATCAGCCAATGGATAACCGAACATCACTGCGCCTATGCCGAACAAAACCACCAACGAGGAAATCGCATCACTGCGCTGGTGCCAGGCATTGGCCAACAGTAATTTTGAGCGGGTAGTTTTGGCAATACGCTTGGTATATTGATAAAGCCATTCGTTGATCAAAATGGAAAGAGCCGCGACCGCCAATGACAAATAGTTAGGTACCGGCAAATGTTCGGGATGAACCATGCGCTCCATCACAGTCCAGGCGATAACCCCGCCGATTGCGATTAAACTTCCGCCAAGAATGACGGTTGCTATGGTTTCAAAGCGACGATGACCATAAGGGTGATCATGATCCGCCTCACGGCTACCCAATTTAACGGCAATAATCACTAAAAGGTCGCTTAGCAGATCCGATAACGAGTGAATACCATCGGCAACCAGTGCCGCAGATTGCCCAAGAATGCCGAAACCAATTTTAATCAGCGTCTGGAGAACATTAATAGCCGCGCCAACATAGCTGGCACGGGTTTTTAGTTTATCCATTTTGACGACATCAACAATCTCAGCCACTCAGCACCCGCCTTTAAAATAATAAAACACTTATGTTAGTACAAAATAAAACACAGCGGGTTATGGCTACCGCCTGACTGAACCTACGCCCCCACTTCAAGAACTATGATGTATTCATTGTCATCCGAGGTAGTTTCAAGCACTTTGTGGCCATTAATCCGACACCAGGCCGGTATGTCCTGCATTACGCCAGGATCGGTACAAATGACTTCCAACTGATCGCCAGCTTTAAGCTGTTTGACTTTATCCTGGGTACGAATGACCGGCAAGGGACACAACAGCCGACGCGCATTTAGAATTTCTCTGCTCATATAAACCACTCTTTCGGAATTTCTTCAGCGCCAAACGGCTTTACCTGGATAATCATTTCCGCGCCGTCCTTACCGGCAACGCAAACATCGACCTGCTCCGCGTCCCGTCCTTGTCCATATCGGGCGGTAATTCGGGCTGCCAGGAACAAATCTTCAGCCGAAGGCGTACCATCCACCAGCGCCAGGGCACCGGGATGACTAACGCAAGTCAGCGTAGTAAATTCTTTTTTATAACCTTGCATAAAGCGGCCTTCACCTTCTTCGCGGGCTACAATCACTTTAAAATTTTGCTCCGGCCTGATGTGTCTGCCTACTTTTAACAGCATGACATCATCAAGGTCATATTGTTTATCGCCGTCACGCGCCTTCCATAAATCGACCAGTTTTGCCGAATAGCTGGCATCGGTCAAAAAACAGCAGCCGCCAGCGGGTTGGGCATAATCGTCAAACCCAAATTTTTTAGCCATTGACATCTGTGGCTTGCGCGAACGCCCGGTAAAATCATGCAATTTTTCTCTATCCACCCAACCTTCCCGTTCCGGGAGCGTTGCAGGCAAATTCTTGGCACATAAAGGTCTTAGCAATAAATCATCCGCGCCCGACTCTTTAGCCACGATCGGCATGGTCGCTTTGCGTTGTGACATCGGCCTTTGCCCAATCACTTCACCGGTGATGATAAAGTCGAAATCATTTTCAGCTATCCACTGCTTGGCCTTGCTCACCATGAAAATCTTGCAATCCAGACAAGGATTCATGTGTGCGCCGTAGCCGTGTTTGGGATTAATTAGGACCTTTTTATATTCTTCAATAACATCAACAATGTGAAGTTTCATGCCCAACTGTTCGGCGACCCAAAGCGAATTATTGCGTTTCGGTTTGGCTTTATTATTGGCTCTGATTGCATGCGTGTG
>CAIKYI010000569.1 GCA_903831545.1 uncultured Methylobacter sp.
GCATTGTAATAGACGGACTCTAAGCCTTTGGTATAGTGACAGCTGGCATCCAGAATCAATCGGTAGGCTTTACTAAAAAACGGAAAATGCGTTGAGATAATTGCTAGGTTTTCAGTATTCTCACCCAGTTTTAATCTGACGTGATTTTCCCGCGCCCAGCGATGAAAAGTGCTGCCAATTAACTCCCAATCTTTATCGGTAGAATTGGCTTTGCGCTCACGGATACTGTCGGCATATTGCGCCCGTAGCCAGGCTTTAATGCAACTGGAATCTCGCTCTGGCTCATGCTCACCCCCCCAAGAAATAAGTTCAAGGACTTGTTGTTTCCAGACTTGATTAGCCTTTTGGCGTTTTTCAGCATCCTCCACGGGGGCTAATAAATAGGCTTTCAACATATCAACAGGACTGAGCGGTTTGCCACGATCATTCATCGTTTCAAATATCGTATAGGCGTAATTATCGTTATCAGTTGCGATTTCGATAAGCCCCACTTTGGTCATAAGCCAATATATAAAATGAGGGAGTGCTTGCTTTAACTCTCCCACCAGATCAAGTTGCTCAATGTTCTGATAGCGAGCGTGCATAGTCTGGATAGACTCTTCTTTACCATCGGGACTAAATGCTTCGTTCTTGAACAGGGCTTCAATAACCGGTAAACGCTCCGGGATATCCAGATTAAATCGAGGTTCGCCCAAATTATCTGAATAAATAAGGGGTGCAAGGCTTTGTATGACTGCCAAGCCTTGTTCTTTAGCGGATTGATGAAGGTATATCAATAAAAGTGTCAGTGATGTCACCCGCTGCTGGCCATCAACCAGATAACTGCGACCATTGCGTTTACTAACGATGATGGAACCCAGAAAGTAATCCTCGTAACTACTTACTTTTTTAGTTTCATCACCCTCCTGATAACAACTTAAAAACTTATCGCGCAGATCAGTCAATAATTCTTCGATATTTTCTTTTTCCCATTTGTATTCGCGTTGATACTCGTCAATAGAAAATGACTGACTTTGCAGGAGTTGTTGGACACTTCGGTAATGCGGCGTGATGGTACTCATATAAGTCGAATCCTACCAGTTAGTAGTTCCTGCATCATGCCTTGCTTAAGGTCGCGGGTTTTATCTCGGCGGGATACAAGCGCAGTGATTTCGGCATCCATGTCGGAAAGGATGGTGGCGATGGCGGTTTGTTCACTCTTATCTGTAGGTAAAGAAATCGCAATATTCATTGCCTGAACAGGGCTAATACGTTGATGACTTCCAGTCGTTCCGGTTGCTGCCAACTCCATCTGTTCGCAAAAATAAGGAGATGAACAAAAAATATAGAGGAATGTTCGAGATACAGTTTCATTTGGAACCAATACAAGGAACTCAGTAGACGCAACTGATTCATCAGAGATATCACTTGGCGCCCATACCCTAGGTATTCGAGGATTAAGTTTAGATACTAAGATTGCCTCATTTGGAACTCTAAACTTATTGCTACCAATTCTCGAGCCGGTTTCAAAAATCGGTTTCATGCCTAAGTCAAATGAAGGTAAACTAAAATGTTGGAAAAGAAAATCTGGAAAATTTTCAGGAATAACATTATCGTAATCGTCAAATTAAGCACACATACTTAAGCGATTAAAATCAGGGCAAACTACTAC
>CAIKYI010000570.1 GCA_903831545.1 uncultured Methylobacter sp.
AGTTGGCCGTCAACAGTCCCTCAAGTTTGTTATAAATTGTGTGTGCTTGTTTTTTTTGTTCATCGGACAACTCACAGATCACTTCGTCCATAGAATCATGACCAACTTAAAATATTTATTATCTTATTGGCTTTTTAAGGCTGTATATTTATAAGTAAGAGCAGTTTAGGCATCCAAATATTATGCTTTCATGATTTTGTAGATGTAATGTTCACCGGCATGGTTGCTGATGCAATCTTCAACAGTTACCGAAAAGCCAAAATCGGGGCAAATATTTTTAGGATCATGGGCATCACCGATAAATTCTGAATAGGGAATGTAAATGATGGTCTGATCGGTGATGTAAGCGCCTACCTGAGCAAAAAATCGTTTTAAGATCTCACTACCACCATCTTCGTTAAGTCCAAAGGTGCCATCGGAAGGGTAATAATTGAAATTGAATACAATCAGGTCAAATAGTGAGGAAGGTGGCACGTCGGCAAATAAATTGCTGTGCAGAAAATCGATAGGTCTCAGGCTTGGGTTTAATGCAATGTTTTCTAAAGCGCATTGTATTGCGTCTTGATTAAAATCCACGCCCAAAACGCTGTCACAGCCGATAGTCTTCAATACAAAAGCAAAATATCCACTACCGCACCCCATGTCCAGAGCCTTGGCAACTGGAGGTTGTTGTAACATGAAGTTGCCAAAAAAAGAGCTGGTCAGCCCAAAATCAGATGGAAAAACATTTTTGGCTATTTTTAAAGTAATGCCGTCCAACTCGGTCAGGTAAGGTTGTTTAGCCAGGTAGGTGCTTAATTCCTCTACGCGGATGGCAATGCTCATAAGTGGCTGGGTCATATTATTCTGTATTGGTTTAGTTGGAGGAGTATCTGTTGTTGTGATAGGTGGGTTTTATCGTCCATCCCGAATATATATTTAATTCTTTGGTGTCTCAATCGCAAAAAATCCGCTTCCTAAATTAAGGGGGTTGCTGCCAGATAGGGTAAACGTGATTATGACAACCTGCGGGACAATATCAGTTAATCATTAAAAGTTCACGAAAAATAACACCAAGCAATTAGTCTTGATTGCTAACTATACGCGAAATTAATCCATATCGGCTTCGAGTCATCAATCCAATCATGATAATGAAGCTTAAGTTGGTTGATACTTGCAAAGCTCAGGCAGAAGACTGCCTATCACGGCAATCAACATTTTAAATCAGTTAATCTTCAGTAAGGGCGATGCTTTTTAACTACTCTTGCCTGCCAAATGAAAAATAACTAATAAGCCATATCAAAAACCAAATAAACTATGGCTATTATTGAACAGACCACCCGATAACACTCCCTATGTATTTTGCGTCCGATAATTGGGCTGGTGTGCATCCTGCAATTGCGCAACGGTTGACGGAAATCGCCACAGGATTTTCAGCGCCCTATGGCGCAAGCGCTCTTGATCACAAGATCGAGCAAAGGTTTAACGAGCTATTCGAGCGTGAAGTTGCGGTTTATTTTGTCAGCACCGGCACTGCGGCTAATTCGCTGGCACTGGCTGCCGTCAATCGTCCGGGCGGCGTTTCCTTCTGTCACCGCGAAGCGCATATGCTGGAAGATGAATGCGGCGCGCCGGAGTTTTTTACGCATGGTGCACGTCTGGCACCGGTGGATGGGGAAAACGGTAAAATCTTGAAATCGGCTTGCAG
>CAIKYI010000571.1 GCA_903831545.1 uncultured Methylobacter sp.
AATCAGGCCATTTTATCAATGGCTGCCCTGGTGGGACTCACCTCGTTTTTAATGTTAGGGCAGGGGAGGTTGCTGCGATTGATTTTTGTCTTTGACTTGCAGGGGTTTTTATTAACCTTGACCACGGTGCTGGCAGCTTACAGTCTGGATAACCACCATCTGTATATTTCTGCGGTGTTGACCTTGGTGTTAAAGGTTATCTTTATTCCGTGGATGTTAAGACGCGAAGTACTGCGCATGAATATTCATCGGGATATTGAAGCTTTAAAAAACAATACCGCCGTGATGCTGGGTGGCGCGAGTTTGATGGTGTTCAGTTATTACGTGCTGCATCCTGTTGTGCAATCGTCTTCGGTAGTCATGTTAAATGCCCTGGCGGTGAGTCTTTCGGTGATGTTGCTGGGCATGTTGTTAATGATTTCGCATCGGCAGGCAATCGCGCATGTGGTTGGTTTTATGTCGATAGAAAACGGGCTGTTCTTTGCAGCGATTGTTGCAACCAATGGTATGCCGATGGTCGTTGAACTGGGCGTGGCCTTTGACGTACTGGTAGCGGCAGTACTGTTTGGCATCTTTTTTCTGCATATCCGTACCAGTATTGATTCGCTGGATGTCGATCTGTTAAACAAGTTACATGAGGTAGATAAATGATTGCCGCCTATTTGGTTTTATTAATACCTTTGGTCGGTATTATCTATTTTGCAATGGCCGGACAAAAAACAGACACGGGGAAGCTTAATATCCGATTTAATGGCGTTTGCTTGCTGGCAACGATTTGGCTGGCAATAAATGTACTTAAGCAGGGTACGATTATTTCTTCTGGCAAAGCTTTTTTAATCGACCCATTTAATGTGTATTTGATTGTGTTGACCGCGTTTGTCGGTTTTACCACGTCAATATTTTCCTCGCCTTATATGGCCCATGAAAAGGAAATCGGCAAACTCAATGACAAACGTCTGAAGCTTTATTACTCAATGTTTCAGGGTTTTATGCTGGCCATGTATCTGGTCTTGACCACCAATAACATGGGTATTATGTGGGTGGCGATGGAAGGCGCGACGCTGGCAACCGTATTGCTGGTGAGTTTATACCGTACCCCGGAGTCGATTGAAGCGGCCTGGAAATATTTCATTTTGTGTGGTGTCGGAATTGCGCAAGCCTTGTTCGGCACCATTTTGCTGTATTACGCGGCGGTACTGATTGGCGATGGCGAAAACGCGCTGTTATGGTCGGTGCTTTACGAAAATGCCGATAAATTAAATCCTAAAATTCTTGAAATCGCTTTTGTCTTTTTACTGATTGGTTATGGTACAAAAATTGGCCTGGTGCCTTTGCATAACTGGTTGCCGGATGCGCATTCCGAAGGCCCGACACCAATGTCGGCGGTATTGTCAGGCTTGCTGTTAAACGATGCGCTGTATGCCGTGGTGCGCAATAAAATGCTGGTGGATGGCGCGACAGATTCCAATATAGCCGGTTATCTGATGATGGGTTTTGGTTTATTGTCATTTCTGGTTGCCGCGGTATTGCTGCATCGGCAAAAAAATATTAAACGGCTGTTCAGTTATTCGTCCATTGAGCACATGGGCTTGATGACCTTTGCCTTTGGCATCGGCGGCCCGTTGGCTACCTTTGCCGCGTTGTTGCATATGACTGTGCATTCACTGACCAAGTCTGCCATTTTTGTGACGGTGGGGCATGCCGCGCAACTGGCCGGAACCCAGAAAATAGACCAGATACGTGGCCTGATTAAAACCCAACCCAGGATCGGTTGGGGCTTGTTGATCGGCACCATTGCGATTGCCGGTTTTCCGCCATTTGGCGTGTTTACCAGCGAGTTTTTGGTGTTGCTGGCGACCATGCACAGTTATCCGTGGCTGGCACCTTTTCTGTTGCTGGGTATCGGTATTGCTTTTGCCGGACTGTTCAGACATATCCAGCCGATGGTTTACGGCGCTAGGCCTAAAGACCAACAACCGATTAAAGCCAATTTATGGCCAGTTGTTATACATTTGGCTCTAGTACTTTGGTTGGGTTTGGCGATTCCCGATTTTCTGGCTAACTGGTTTTCACAGGCGACCTTATTAATTTCCGGGAGCACGCCGTTATGAGTTTTTCAAACTGGACTGCGGATTTTTTAACTCAGCTGGCTACAGAAATTATCGTTAAAGAAAGCTTTATAACTTTAACGAGACTATGGCAAATCGAAAGTCACGGCTGGCAGCGTTTTGCAGAGCTTGCTCAGCAGCAAAAGCTGCGCTGGGCTGCCGGTTGGGCAGAACACGATAACGATACATTTTTGCTTAACGCCTGTTTTGAAAAACAGGGTGAATATATTTTGCTCCGAACGATAGTTGATCAGGCACGCCCTGAATTGCCCAGTCAGGCCACCGTTTATCCGGCAGCCAATCGCAGTGAGCGACATACCCAAGACATGTTCGGAATCAAGTTTGTCGGGCATCCGGATAACAGGCGCTGGACACGACATCAAGCCTGGATTGAAAGCAACTATCCGTTACGCAAAGACTTTCCTGTTGCGGGAACGCCGGTTGGTATTACGCCACCCGATATGCATTATCCTTTCATAAAGGGTCATGGCGCGGGCGTTTATGAAATTCCTGTCGGCCCGGTACATGCCGGTATTATTGAACCGGGACATTTCAGGTTTCAGGCCGTTGGCGAACTTATCCTTAATCTGGAAGAGCGCTTGGGTTACGTACACAAAGGTATCGAAAAAATTGCCGAAGGCAGAACACCAGAGTCTTTAGCCAGACTGGCAGGACGCGTTTCCGGCGATACTACGGTCGCGCATTGTTGGGCCGCCTGTCGCGCAATGGAACAGGCGGCCGACGTTAGCATTCCGCCACGCGCAGCCTTGATTCGCGGCATTCTCGCGGAACGCGAACGTATCGCCAATCATATGGGCGATATCGGTGCGATCTGTAATGACGTGGCTTTTGTGTTTGCGCAAATGCAGTTTACCCGGTTGCGCGAACTTTGGTTGCGTAACAACGCCACGGTATTCGGACATCGTTTGTTGATGGATCAAGTGATTCCCGGGGGCGTTGCAACAGACTTGACCGAGACTTCCTGTAGCCTGATAAAAAGAGATATTGTCGAGTTAAGAAAAGAACTGGCGGAAGTCATGCTGGCGCTGGATCTAAATTCCTCACTCGAAGACCGATTGTATACGGCAGGATTTTTATCCGAAGCCACCGCCGCCGCTTTCGGAACCCTGGGCTATGTTGGCAGGGCCAGCGGTCAGGATTTTGATGTACGCCGCGATGCGCCTTATGCGCCTTATGATCTGGTAACGGTCAAAGTTGCACTCGAAACCCAGGGCGATATTGCTTCAAGAGTTTGGGTCAGATACAAAGAGATGATGTCGGCGTTAAGACTTATCGAAAAATTCATTGAGCAACTGGTTGCCGGAGAAATAACAACCGGGTGGCAAACACCAAAAGCAGGCGCTGAGGGTTTGGGCATCGTTGAGGGTTGGCGTGGCGAGATTGTCAGCTATATTCGTTTTGATGCCGATAACAAAATCGCCCGTTTTTATCCGCGCGACCCCAGTCAATTAAACTGGCCGGCGCTGGAAAAACTGGCGTTAAATAATATCGTGCCGGATTTTCCAGTGTGCAACAAGTCCCTGAATGGCTCTTATTC
>CAIKYI010000572.1 GCA_903831545.1 uncultured Methylobacter sp.
ACAGTTAACGGCGTTCTGAGCTCATGTGACACATTAGCCACAAAATCCTTGCGCAGTCTCTCCATTTTTTTCAGCTGGGTAACATCCTGGGCCAACAACAGTCGCAAGCCCGCACCATAGGGAATAATGCGTACCGCCAGGGTTATACGATGATCCACCGGTGACGGTAAAATTACGGCTTCGGTATAATTCCCGGATCTAAGATAGCGGATAAACTCAGGAAAACGAATAAGATTGGGAATACGCTGACCCTTATCGGACTGCTGTAATCCAAAAACTTCCCTTGCCGCTTTATTAGCCCACTCAATCTCGTCATTGGCACCCAAAACAATGGCAGCATCCGGCAAGGCTTCAGTGGACTGACGAAACTGATCAATCATTTTGCCTAATTTCTTTTTGCGTTTTTTTTCGTTCTTTTTGATCCGATAAACGTGATAGTAAATTTCTTCCCAAACACCCGAGGTCTTGGGATATTTAGCGCTACCGCCTGTTCGTATCCATTTTTCAAACCGGCTAATCTGGAATAACTGGATTATTAAGATAACCAACGTCAACGTTAACGCCATGGGCATAAAAAGCCCCGTAAATGCTCCAGCAATCGCTACAACTACCCAAAGCAGCAATCCGATTAGGAGTTCTTTTTGCCAGATACCCATAACTGTTAAGCTTCTTTAAACCTTCGATTGCCAAAAGCATAAGCTTTTAAGGTACCGGCAATATTATTAATGACTTCAACCATTTGGATCATACGCTAACTGATACTGAATCTGCCATTGAAAAACGATAGCCAAAACCACGTACGGTTTGGACCAAATCCTCCCGGCCATGTTCACCTAAAATCTTTCTTAGCCTGCGTATATGAACATCAACAGTTCGTTCCTCAATGTATACACTACGACCCCAGACCTGATCCAATAATTGGGTGCGGTTGAATACCTTATCGGGATGAGTCATAAAAAATTGCATTAAACGGAATTCAGTCGGACTCACTTCCAGTTGCTTATCGCCCAGACTCAGCCGGTGCTGCTCAGTATCCAGAACCAAATCACCCAAACTGATTTGGGCAAGGTCATTAATTTTTCCGCTTCGGCGAAGGACTGCACGGATTCTTGCCACTAACTCCTTGGGGGAAAAAGGTTTGGTGACATAATCGTCAGCTCCGATTTCAAGCCCTCGCACTTTGTCCTCTTCCTCGCCTCTTGCTGTCAGCAAAATAATAGGCAACTCCCGATACAACGGATCTTTTTTTAAACGTCTGGCCCATTCAACTCCACTAATTCCCGGCAACATCCAGTCCAGCAAAATCAAGTCAGGCATGGCTTCATCGAGGGCTTTTTGTGCATCATCAGAATCCGCAGCAGCAATCGACCTAAAACCGGACTGCTCGAGCACCATCATCAACATCTCCCTGATAGCATCTTCATCTTCTACAACGAGAATATTTAAGTTAGGCATAATTAGATTAGTCTATTAAAGTTAGTATTGTACCAAGAGTCATATTACTCTTTTATGACAATATGAATTTTCTTATTATAAAGGCTTGGCACTGAGCCTTTTGTTATGGTTTTTCAAAATATCACCCCAACATAATAATGGACTTTTAGTAACTGTGCACAGGGGAATTTATTTGCACTGCAACACATTTATTTAACATACAATTAAGCCTCAACCCACTTCAAGCAAGGCAATTCCCATGAATAATTTTTATAAATCAACCGCAATCATCTTATTATTGCTACCTCTAAGCATGACAAGCATGGCCGCAGAATCCCAAACTGCCAATCCCATGAATGAAATGGGCATGCATCACGGAGCTGGAATGACGGGCGGCATGACTGAAGAACAACAAACTGAACATGCCCGCGCAACACAGGAGCACCTGCTGCAGATGCATGACCTGTCCAATCAGATTTTGGCAGAGAAAGATCCTGCAAAAAAAGCAGCTTTAAAAAAGCAGCAATTAGATCTGATGAAGGCGCATCATGGTCAAATAATGGATCACCACAGACAAAAAATGTTGGAGCAAAAAGATAAATAAGTTTGATCAAAATTTTTACTCAGGCCTATACTCACTTGTCCTCGGTTTTTGCCTGGGGCATTGCTTAATGTTTTGTAATTATAAAAAAGAGAGGTAACTAAAATGAGTATATTGCAAGAATTTAAAGAATTCGCCATTAAGGGAAATGCCATTGATATGGCGGTGGGTATTATTGTCGGCGCTGCTTTTGGCAAGACTATTTCGTCGCTGGTTGCGGATATATTCATGCCGCCGCTTGGTGTCTTAATCGGCGGCATGGACTTTAAAAAACTAGCATTCACCATTAAAGAAGCAGCAGAAGATGCACCTGCCGTGACGCTTAATTATGGTAGCTTTATTCAATCAGTGGTTGACTTTACAATCATTGCTTTTGTCATATTCATGGTAATAAAACTAATAAACAGACTCAAGAAACCAGAAATTGTAGCCGTTGAAACTGCCCCAGAGCAGTCCAAAGAAGAATTATTATTGACAGAAATTCGTGACTTACTAAAAGAAAAAAAGAATTGATACTGGGAATACTAAAGGGAGAAAGAAACATAAGGAAGCTGGGGTTCAGTCGGGGTTATCCCGGAATTTCAGCTTAATGTATTCTTGTAATGAACATCCATGTTAAAAAATCTTCCTTTTTACTTACTGACAATTTGCCTCATTCTGGATGACTTGCCTGGTAACAGCTAAAAGTCACTACACTGCTGATCAAGACATGCAGGTATCTGATCAGCAGTGTAAATCTTCCTGCCGCTGACAGCCTGAATGCTTTATCTCTTTGAGCCAGAAATCAACATCAAGGTTAGTTAATAAACGTTCGGCAAAAGAACACGCCTCAGCCAAATTCTTTTCAGCATCAACACTTAATCCTTCACCCAATTCGAATTTATCACCTTTGATACTAAGCAAAAAACACGGGGGCGGCGCTTGTTTTTTTATTGACTGATACACTTCCAAAACTGCGGCAGGGCTCATGGCGTGAGTGGTGTAGCTCTTATCCCGCGCCGGTTCCAGCAGTTTAAAATCAAAAACCTCGACAGCGGCCACGGAAGCGTCGACAAACAAAACCAGACGCCTGCTTTCCAAATCGAGTGCATGTTCTATTTGTAACTGGAAATCCGACAAAATTTCAATCTGGTCCAGATCGCAGTGACGTTCGATGTATTCAAGCACTAATGGCCCCAACGCATCGTCACCACGACTAAGATTGCCATAGCCAAATAACAAAACAGGTTTAAGCATTAAGTCGCTCAATTTGACCGTTGTTATGTTTCACTAGCTTATCAATCAGATTGCCTTCAGCATCCATCAACTCAAGTTGTAGCGGCATTTTACCCACAGCATGGGTCGCACAGGACAAACAAGGATCATAAGCACGAATCGCGACTTCCAGATTATTCAATAAAGGTTCGGTTAATTCCCGACCAGACAAATATTCTGCCGCCACCTGACGCACTGACTCATTCATCGCCATGTTGTTACTGGTAGTAGAAACAATTAAATTGGCCTTGGTGACGATATCGTTTTCATCAACCTGATAATGATGAAATAAAGTACCTCGGGGCGCCTCAATCACACCTATGCCTTCATAACGCTTTTCACCTTGCGCCACTAAATCAGAGCCCATGATGTCAGGGTCGTGAAGTAATCCTTTAATGCTTTCCGCACAATGCAGGGTTTC
>CAIKYI010000573.1 GCA_903831545.1 uncultured Methylobacter sp.
ATTTATTAATTAATTTCAGGGTATCTGAAGATGAGCAACTTGCCACAGGTAATTTATTACAGCCTGACAACAATAAACCGGTAATAAATAAAAGTGTTAAATGTTTGGTGAGCATAATTATTTTCGTTATAGAAGGAAAATGAGTGACATTAAGATAAAAATTAAAATCTGTACGTATACATGTACTTAATTATTAAAATATGCCTTGTGAAATATGCTTATTTTATCTTAATCCAGATAGAAAATGGAATGCCGTGTTTGCATTCGCAATCAATAACGCAGGTTTACGTTAGTTATTACACATTTATAAAGCTCCTGCCATATTCATCCAAGTTCTATTTTTGGGGGCTTATATATTGCGAGTTATCTAAGTAGTAATACGTAGTTTTGTTGATATTTTATTCATAGTTGTTTACATTACCTGTTAACAATTGGATGTTAAAAATAAAAATACAATTTTCACCATCCGTTAATTTGGCCAGCTCATACATAATTTATTGCCACATATCCGGCATGAGTAGTTTCCAGCGATACTTTTAATTTAAATAATTTCATGAATAAACGGCATTGTTCAGATATACGGCACATCATTACCCTTTGTTTTATTTTTATGAAATGCGGAACTGTATTTGCATTGGAAGGTGGTGCAGATTCAAACACCAGGCCAAGTGCGATACCATTAATCATTCCGCTGCTACCCAAAAATGCTCCACAAATTACTTCACCCGAAGAAAGTCCCCCTAAATCATCCTCAAAATACGATAATGCCGGAAAAAAACTGCAGATCGATAATATAGAGCTTATTGGTAATACTGTAATTGACACCGCCGAATTGATAAATCTGTCCAAGGCTTATTTACACAAGCCGGTTAGTATTAATGATTTGGAAGATCTTCGTAAGCTGATTACTCATTACTATATTGATAAGGGTTATGTTACTTCTGGAGCAACATTTCCACCTAACCCACTGCAAGGTAAAACTTTACGCATTAAAATCATTGAAGGCCGACTTGGCGAAATGCGCATCGAAGGTAATGAATGGCTGCGCGAAGGTTATGTTAAAAGTCGATTGATTCAGGATAAAGATGCGCCTTTGAACATGACAGACCTACAAAATAGGTTTCGGTTGTTGCTAACCGATCCTTTGTTTGATCACCTGAATGGCCGATTGATTCCCGGTCAGGAACGCGGGGTAAGCATTCTCGATCTTGAAGTCACGCGTGCGCGTCCTTATCAGTTAACGTTTATTTCCGACAATTACCGCACTCCTTCGATAGGTGGAATTGCCATGGGCGGCAATGGCTGGATTCGCAATCTGACCAAACAAGGAGATATTGTCGATTTTTCCTACATGCAAAGTGATGGCGCCCAGCAATATGGTGGTAGCTGGGTTGTGCCAGTCTGGGATTACGGTACCAAAGTTTACTTTATGGCGAGTCATGGCGCCTCATCAATTATCGATCCCGCCTTAAAATTTCTTAATATCCATAGCGAAACTTTTTCGGTTGAAGGCGGACTCAATCAGTTGCTAATCGACAATCTTGACCGACGCTTAACGCTTAGCGGGGGAGTGGGCTTTAAACAAAACCAAACCACCTTGCTGGGCCAATCCTTTTCCTTTATCCCCGGACAACTTGATGGCAATACGCAGGTTTCGTTTGCCAGATTTAATCAGGAATACATCGAACGCTGGACAACTCAAGTACTCGCGGTTCGTTCAACTTTTTCGGTAGGACTCGATTCTTTTGGCGCGACTACCAGTCCTAACCCGCTCAATCCCAGCAGCGATTATTTCGCCTGGCTAGGCCAAGGCCAATATAACTGGCATTTACCTTATGCGACCGGCATGGATCTGGTTTTAAAAGGCAATTTGCAACTCGCCAACTCACCTTTGATGCCGTTGGAAAGGATTGCGGTCGGCGGCAGGTATTCGGTACGCGGCTATCGCGAAAACTTGTTGGTAAGAGATAACGGTTACAGTGGTAGCGCTGAGCTTCACATACCCTTGCTACCGCTGTTGGGCAATATTGATCAAGCCAACTATCGTTTTGATCTGGTGCCATTTTTTGATCACGGTTCGGCGTGGAACAATCAGGATTCGACACAAAATAAAACCACCCAGGAATACATTTATTCTTCTGGTATCGGTTTTCAGTTTAAGCTGCCGCATGTAAGTAGCGAGTTTTATTGGGCTGAACCCCTGATGCGGACTAAAAACAAAACAACTGGCGATTTACAGGATGCCGGCATTCATTTTCAGGTACGTGTAGATGCATTTTAAGAGATTAGCTATGCTTCGATTTTCATTGTGGGTTCATTTTATATTTTGTCTCTTCTCCGGTATGGTTCAGGCCGATTTTTCAGACAACCTGAGAAAAAGCAAATCGTATCTGAACCAGGGACAGTTCCGAATTGCACTTGATGAAGCCAATAAAGCCAGCAAACTGGCAGAATCAACTCAGGAGCAAGCACGGGCACAAGGCATTATTGGCAATGTGTTGATGATCATGAAGCAATATGCAGGTGCTGAAAAGGCGCTACTTAATGCTATTGAACTTTCAAATGACGTACCTGCTGAAAAGGCAGGCTATACCAATAATCTTGGTTTGCTGTATTCAACGCAAGACAAAACCAATCTTGCCGAAACCTATTTTAGCCAGGCTTTACCTTTAGCCAGCAGCAGACCGACATTACAACTCAACATCAAACTGAACCGCTTGCGAAATATGCCAGCGACTGCCAACCCGGTAATACTGAACAGCTTGTTGCTGGACATTACCAAACTGCCATCGGCCTTGGAAAAAGTTCAAAATGCCGTCAGTTTTGCCGCGATCGCCCAAGCCGTCAATACTTCCGAAAGTCGCGAACTGGCGATCAAAGCGCTGGAACAGGCGCTTAACGATAGCGTAGACATTAACGACACTCGACTACGGATTGAAGTGCAGGGCAGTCTTGCTGATAAATATGAAAAACAAGGTCAGGACGATATAGCCCTGCACCTTAGCGAAGCTGCGACTACTTTGCAAACAACTGAAGACCTGCAGGATTTACTGGTTGAACTGGAATGGCGTAAAGCCCGAATCTATCAAAAACAGGGCAAAGATGAATTGGCCCTGGTTGCCTTTGGCAAAGCGGTGGAAAGTGTTCAGGCCATACGCATGGATATACCGGTTGAATATCATGATGGCCGCTCTTCGTTTAGAGAAACCTTGGAACCCATTTACCTGGGTTATGCTGATCAACTATTAAAAAAAGCCCGTCAACAGGAAGGCGACAATAAACAAAAAACCCTGTTCCTGGCCAGGCAGACTGTTGAACAAATCAAACAAACCGAAATGGAAGACTTTCTTGGTGGTCGCTGTCTGGTTGAAGGTTTACGCAGGAGTGAACTGGATAACATAGAAAGCGGTGTTACTACAGTCTATCCGATTATTCTTTCAGACCGGCTGGAATTATTGGTGGGTATTGACAAGACTATTCGTCAATTTACTGTTCCGGTTACCGATAAAGAGATACGTGCCCGCGCTGTCGCTTTGGCTGATAAGCTGCGCAATATGGAAGGCAATTATCGCCCGGATGCCCAGAAACTTTTTCAATGGTTAATAGCACCTATTGAAAAAGACCTTGATGCTGAAAACATTAAAACTTTGGTGATTGTGCCCGATGGCGTGCTTCGTCTGGTACCTTTTTCCGCGTTGTATGACGGCCAGCATTTTGTGGTTGAAAAATATGCCGTTTCGGTATCACCCGGCATGAGTTTGATGGGGGCAGGGGGCAATACCAACATTCGCACACATCACACACTTTTAGCGGGCCTCAGTCGCCCCGGCTCAGTGGTTGAAAAACTGCCGACACACCTCATTACCTCCATTTTAAGTCCAAGTCAGGAGCCGGATTCAAGTCAGCGCTCACTCCCAAACACTAGGTCCCTGGGAAACTCCAAAATGCGTAGCGTTGAGAGCGCAGCTAATAAACAACTCGAAAACCGAAACGCCGA
>CAIKYI010000574.1 GCA_903831545.1 uncultured Methylobacter sp.
ATTGTTTATAGGGATAGGTTTCGGCACGTCCCCGGGTGTCGGAAATGCGCGAGGCAGTCACTGGGTGAGTTCTTAAGAATTCGGGTATATTTTGGCCAGCATAGCGGCTTGATTGCTGCAGGCGTTCAAAAAAAGTTGGCATACTGCGCGGGTCGAATTGCGAAGATGCCAGGGTTTGCATGCCAACACGATCGGCCTCGGCCTCGTTTTCACGAGTAAAATCAATTTGGAACTGTAAGCTACCGGCTTGAATGGCGACGATGGCGGCTTGCCCCATTGCTGCGGATTGGGTGCCAAGTAAAATAGCGGCAAGCGTTGCGGCGGCCGTAGGAATTGATAAGCGACTGGAAGCCTCATAAGCCCGGTATAAATGGCGTTGGGTAACATGGGCAATTTCGTGGCCCATAACCGAGGCTAACTCACTTTCAGCTTCGGTAATTAAAATGAGTCCGGAATTTACGCCGATATAGCCGCCCGGCCCTGCAAACGCGTTAATGTCATTTTCCATCACCACAAAAAAATGGAACGGGTTGCCGGGCAAGTCGCTGTTGGCGACCAGTTTCTCGCCAATAGTCTGAATATATTGCTGGATTTCGGCATCCTGATTGATGTTGATTTGTGAGTGCAGGCTGCGGAAAAAAGCTTCGCCAAACTCTTTTTCTTCGGCGGGTGAAATCAAGGTGCCGGAGGAGTCGCCCATATCGGGCAATTCGATTTTGTTAATCTCAACGGCCTGCTGTGCTGCCGGGAAGAGGGTCAGGCTCAAAGCTAATGTGATAGCGCTGGGTTTGAATTTCATGCGATGGTTCTGGATGAGTTAACGGGTTTTCAATGGAGCTATTGTAAGTGCCAGTATTGTGTTTGTCTCTGATTTATCAAAGCCGGGATCAGAAATATATGTCACAGACGAATAACCAAAGTTTACCCGTAACTTAATCTCGTCGGGGGCTTTGCTAACAATTGAGGTTTAGTTAAAACTACGCAACTGCTGGATGATTTCAGTAAAAGTTGGCGTTGCGGTTATATCCACTTGTGAACAACTGTTTTTTAATTCACTCAACTGCCTGAATAAGTGAGGATCTTTAGTCTTGTCGCTACACAATCGCAGCAAGTCATCAAGGAGATGACCATAAGCTCTAACTTCAAAAGCCTGGATAGCTGCTATTTGTTCATCTGGCAGTGATAAAAAGTGAGTCGCAGCGCCAAAATCACCCAACAAAACAGAGGCGTCCTGATCTATCAAAATATTGTGCGCATATAAATCACCATGACAGAGTCCTTTTTTATGTAAATGAATCATGGTGTCGGCAATGCTAAGTGCTATAGCGCCAATATTTGCCAGGGTCAGTTGCAAACCTTTAGCAAAAGTATCTCGCGTACAGGTTTCCAGGCTGGGCGGGAGTCCCAGGTTATAAAAAGTACTGGGGATTAAGCTCATTATCAGCGCTAACTGATTTTCTTCGGCGATATGTCCGGTAATTTGAACCAGATTTGGATGGCTGCCAGCAATCAGACTGGCTTGCAATTCATCCGCTGGATAACCATCGCTAGTCACATGGCCTTTAAATAATTTGACGGCTATTGGTTGTTCAGCGTCTTGCAGCGGAAGTGGTTGCTTAATCCATTTTGCGCGGTAAATAACCCCGGAAGCACCTTCTCCGAGTTGTTCGTGTAGCTGAATGTCGGACAGGCTTACTTTTTGCGCCGAGCTGGTCGTGCTGTTTGGAGAGTCGCTAAAAGGGTTGCCGGCAAAGGCTAGCCAGGCCAGTTCAGGCATTTGTAACAGCCAGTCGGGTAAACACGTTAACTGATTGGCTGAAATGCGCAGCAACTGTAAACGGCTGCATTGCGCTAGAGTTGCAGGTAACTCAGTTAGTTTGTTACCTGCCAGCATTAATTTCTGCAGGCCTGCAAGTTCACCGATACAGTCCGGGAGTTTATTGATTTGGTTATCGGTCAGAATCAGCCAGCGCGTGGCCACTGGAAATACAGCCTCGGCGATACTTGAAATACGGTTGGCTTTAAAGCTGATGGTATTTAAATGAATGCAGTCCGCAATGACCTGCGGTATTTGGCTAAAGTGGTTGTTGGTCAAAAACAGGATTTTTAGACGATATAAACGGCCAAAATCTGACGGTAAACTACTAAGCTGATTGTTGGATAAATCCAGAATTTCCAGGGTATCGGCCAGATTAAATATTTCCACCGGAAATTCAGTCAGATTTTCTGTCAGTTGTAAACGCCTGATTTGGCTGAGCTCACCAGATTTTAATTGCGCTAAAGTATGCAAAGAAGGACTTCCGTTGTTAAAGTTTTAATGGCGCTTATGATAATTCAAATTCTTTAAAGATGGTTGTAGATTAGATGCCGAGCGTATTAAAGCGCGATTTAGCCCCTACGCCAGGCGTGGAAATGTCCCAACCAGGCTAACAAACTTCGTGGCGCATGTTTACGCTTCCAGACACCGGCTACATATTTGTTCGCCTCGGCCATGGTTGGATAAATATGGATTGTGTTCAGGAGTTTATTTAAACCGATATTGTGTTTCATTGCTAAAACAAATTCAGCCAGCAGATCGCCGGCATGGTCGCCAACGATGGTTACTCCAAGTATTCGGTCTTTGCCGGTTTGCGTCAGTACTTTAACAAAGCCTTGCGCGACATTATCAGTGATGGCCCTGTCCAAATCTTCGAAGTGAAAGGTGCTGAGTTCATAAGCAATTTTATGAGCTTTAGCTTCTTGTTCATTAATGCCGACTCTGGCAACTTCAGGGTCGATAAACGTCGCCCATGGAATAACAGAATAATCAGTACGAAATTTTTTTAAACTACCAAACAGCGCATTCACCGTAGCATACCAAGCCTGATGAGCTGCGATATGGGTAAACTGAAACGGGCCTGCGACGTCACCACAGGCAAAAATATTGGGATAATTAGTCTGTTGAAAATCATTGATGGCAACAGTACCGTTGGGCGCCAGTTCAACGCCCAACGCTTCAAGTCCATAACCTTGGGTGTTGGCAACTCTTCCCAGCGCCAATAATACTTTATCAAACGGAATCCGTACTTCACTGCCTTGATGTGTGGCAAGCAGAATTTGTTCACCATTGGCACTACTAAACTGTTTGACGCTATGGTCAACCAGCACCTCAATGCCTTCTTGACGAAATTTTGCCATGACCAGCTCTGAAACATCGGTATCTTCTCGTGATAATAAGCGCGGTAACCGTTCGATCTGGATCACTTGACTGCCCAAACGGGCAAAGCATTGCGCCAGTTCGCAGCCTATAGGTCCGCCACCCAGAACAAGCAGTCGTTTGGGCAGTTCACGCAACTCCCAAACAGTATCGGAAGTAAGAAAATCTATAGTTTCGATACCGGGAATGGCAGGCACAACCGGTCGCGCACCGGCGGCGATAACGATGGAGCGGGTAGTAATGATGCGTTGATTACCGTCTGTGGTTATCTGGACAGCCCAGGGCGAAACAAGCCTGGCCTCACCTTTGACGACCTCAACCCCCAAGTCTGCATAGCGTTTAACCGAATCATGCGGTTCGATAGCTTTGATAACGGCCTGTACCCGGTTCATTACCTCGGCAAAATCAACTTCAACAGTCACTTTAGCGATGCCCAACTCCGAAGCGTTACGCATCTCAGCCAGCAGTTTAGCGGAACGAATTAAGGCTTTTGACGGCACGCAACCGGTATTTAGACAATCTCCGCCCATGTTATGTTTTTCAATTAAAGTGACTTTGGCTTTGACGGCGGCGGCAAGGTAAGAGGTAACCAAGCCGCCCGAACCGGCGCCAATGACTACGATGTTATTATCAAAGCGGGCAGGTTTGAGCCAGTTTGCATAGATTTTGTTGGCTTGAAGGCTGTCGATGATTTTATTGGCCAGCAGGGGAAATATCCCCAGTAACGCAAAGGCGCCTAGCAAGCCCGGCGAGAAAATACCAGCCAGGGAGTCAAGTTGTCCAAGCTGCGTCCCCGCATTGACGTAAACGAGTGTTCCAGCCAACATTCCCGCCTGGCTGACCCAGTAAAAAGTCATAGTTTTTAAGGGCGTTAAGCCCATCGCAAGATTAATGACAAAAAACGGAACAACCGGTACTAATCTGAGTGTAAACAGGTAGAGAGCACCTTGTTTGGCAACACCTGTCTCAATGGTTTGCAGGCGTTCTCCAAAACGAGCTTTTACCGCATCGCGAAACACAAAACGTGCAGCTAGAAAAGCCAGGGTCGCACCGATTGACGAAGCAAAAGAGACGATCAAAGTCCCCCCTATTAAACCAAACACAGCGCCACCGGCCAGCGTCATGATAGCAGCGCCCGGCAGTGACAAACCGGTTACGGCAATATAAATCAGTCCATAAATTGCAAGAGCCAGGACAGGGTGATTACTGCGGTAAACGCTAATGGCAGACTGTTGCGATTTAAGTGTTTCCAGGGTTAAGTAGCTTTGCAAATCGAATGCAAAAAAACTGACCGTCAGGATAGTGATTAAAGTTAATAGCGTAATGCGAGAAACATTCATGGTGTAGTCCTTACGCAAAAGAAACATTTTCGCAGTAATAAGGTCAAGTGGCCTTAATTATAATTTAAGAAGTTATTGTTTTTCCGGTGATCTGGTTCTTGCAAAATAACAATGTCCTGAAAAAGCAGGCGTATAGGTATTTGTACTAATAGTATTTTAAATTTGTTTATTTACAATAACCGATGATCGTTTTAAACGACCAGCAAAGAATACTATAACGCTATTTGACCAAAGTGAGGTGGAAAATGGCTACAACTGCAAACAAATCTAAAGAAAATATTTCAAAACCGGATGCAACCAACTCAACGATTTATCTTCCGGATCGCGATGCCAAGATTGCTGAACTTGCCTATCTTAAGGCTGAGAGCAGAGGGTTTGAGCCGGGCTATGAACTACAGGATTGGATTGAAGCAGAGCAGGCTTTTTCAATATAAGTAACGGTTACGCAGACATTTTAAAAGTTTTCTGATGGGCATTTTAGCCGCTAACTTTTATGCAAGACTGGTGCATAGCGTGCTTGCTCGTGAATACGATGACCCGCCGCGATATCCATAAAAAAGTCTGTCCGGAGATTGACAGTATTGACAATAGGCCTAACAAAAGAGGATGTGTTTTGTTAGGTGTTAAATTACAAGTAATTTACAGGAGAAAGTTATGTCAACTAAAGAAATAGATACAACAAAAGACTCTGAATTCGTACCTAAAACACCGCTCGGTGGATTGTTGTCCTTTGAGGACTTTGACGGTTTTTTTGATAATTTTCTGTCGCGCCGATGGTCTCGTCCTGACTGGAGTTTATCTACCCAGTCGGAAGCAGGTATACCCCGCGTAGATATTCTTGATCATGAAAGCGAGATCGAAGTTCAAGCAGCCTTGCCAGGTGTTAAAAAAGAAGACGTGAATGTAACTATTAATCATCAGACTATCACCATCCGTACCTGCACCAGGGACGAAAAAAAGGAAGAGGAGAAAGGCAAATATTTTTGCCGTGAAATAATGCGCGGCGAATTTCAACGCACACTCGCTTTACCGGACAATATCGATGGCGATAAAGCACACGCTTCTTTTACCGATGGCATCCTGAAAGTGATTATCCCTAAAACAGAAAAGCATCAGCGTAAAAGTATCGAAATACAATAGGCTTCTCACAGAATGAGCAAAGTCGGATTGATCCGGTGCTTCCATAGTGAGAGTGTAGTGCCAGATTACAAGGTTTGGGTTGCTATATTGCCCGTGTTCATATTTTCGGAAGAACGAAAACATGAACACCTGGAGTATATCTATCCACCAACACTCACAGAACACTTTACAGGCTGTTTTTATGAATGATATATCGACTGACCAGCAATCGACTGAAAAATTGCGAACATTAAAAATACTGGGGGCAACGGTTTATCTGTGTCAGGCGCTAACCTTTATGCTTGCAGGCTTGCCGTTGTTGGTGGGGGTGGCGATTAATTTTTTGAGGCGAAATGAAGTACAAGGTACATGGCTGGAATCGCATTTTAACTGGCAAATTAAAACCACTTGGGTAACGTTGGCAGGGTTTGCGATCTCCGGCATTACGTTTGGAATGGGTATCGGTGTGTTTATTCTGATTTCAGTAGTAGTGTGGCTGGTCTACCGGATCACTATAGGCTGGTATGCGTTAAATGATGACAAGCCTGTCAATAATCAGCTTAATTAATTTTTTAAGCTGCGATGGATAATAAAAATAACTAAATATTGACGGGTTGATTTTGGCCGTTTGCTAACGGCCAATTTTTTTAATATATCTGAGAAACTTGCGGCTGGATTTTTTGTCAATTTTCGGCGTTGTAAAAATGGACTTGAAAATCACTTAAACAGAAAGTTTGCTTATAGCGGTTTTGACCAGGGGGCTTAATTCTGCGCCATCTTCTTTACAGTAGGCAATAATGGCTTTACGCATTCTGGGATCCCAAGATCTTGAAATATGATTTTTTATGCCTTCAGCCGCCAGTTCCTTGTCGGTTTCCGAGTTAAAAAAATTTCCTATATCGTTGGCCATTTTGACCAGTCTTTCAGTTTTCATCATTAATCACACAGTGGGTTGTTATGGGTTAAGCGGTGCGGATGGCTATAGATTACATGCTGGTCTTCACGGGCAAAACCGATTAAAGTCAGTCCGGTTTCATTGGCCAGACGGATGGCCAAGCCCGTTGGGGCAGAAATGGCAGCCAACAGGGTAATACCAATCCAGGCGGTTTTTTGTACCATTTCATAGCTGGCGCGACTAGTCACAATCACAAAGCCGGCGGATAAATCTTTGCCGGTGCGTAGCAAGAAGCCGATTAATTTATCCAGTGCGTTATGGCGACCGACATCTTCGCGAATATCGACTATGCCTAGTCCAGGCACAGCCCAGGCGGCTGCATGCACCGCACCGGTTAGCTGGTTTAATTTCTGGTGCTGTTTAATGTCGGTTAAAGCGGATTGCAGTTCGGCTGCAGACACAGACAAATCACCTTTCACCTGATTGGGTTGGCGTATTGCCTGTTTTAACGTAGAAGCACCGCAAAGACCGCAACCGGTTCGCCCGGTTAAATTACGACCTTTATCCGATAAGCATTGGAACCGCTGTTCAGGAATTTTTAGCTGA
>CAIKYI010000575.1 GCA_903831545.1 uncultured Methylobacter sp.
CCGACCTCATCAGGTCCGAATTAAAGTTTCATACCCTCTATGATTCCACTTCAGATGCATTGTTAATGCTGGCGGAGCATGGGTTCCTGGAATGTAACAAGGCTGCCGTCAAGTTGTTCGGTTGTGCCAATGAGGAAGAACTTTGTAGTTACCATCCCGTCGACTTGTCGCCGCCAATACAAATATGTGGCACTGATAGTATAACACTAGCCAAACAGTACATTGATACGGCGATGAAAAATGATAACGTCCGTTTCGAATGGCAGCATAATAGAGTGGATACCGGCCAAACCTTCATGGCAGAAGTCATCCTGAACCGAATGTTTCTGGATGATAATATCGTGCTTCAGACAACTGTACGTGACATTACCTTTCGCAAACAAAACGAAATAGAGCTACGTATCGCCGCCACTGCCTTTGAATCCCAGGAAGGCATGCTGGTGACCGATGCCAACCATAATATTCTTCGTGTCAATAGCGCCTTCACTACTATAACCGGTTATTCGGCCGAGGACGTTGTAGGCAAGAATCCTCGCATACTCCAGTCAGGCCAGCAGGATGAAGAATTTTATGCTGCCATGTGGAACAGCATCAATACCACAGGTTCCTGGCAGGGTGAAATCTGGAATCAACGCAAAAGTGGCGAGATTTTTCCTGAATATCTCACCATTACCGCAGTGAAGGATCAAAATAGCATCATTTCCAATTACGTTGCCACGCTCAACGACATCACCCTGCGCAAAGAAGCGGTTAATAAAATTGAACAACTCGCCTTCTATGATCCACTTACCGGACTGCCTAACAGGCGACTGCTTCAGGATCGCTTAAAACCAGCCTTGGCTTCGAGCCATCGCAGTGGTCGACATGGCGCGATACTTTTTATTGACATGGATAATTTCAAGACTCTCAACGATACTCACGGTCATGATATGGGCGACCTACTGCTACAACAGGTTGCGCAGCGACTTGAATCCTGTGTGCGTGAAGGTGACACCGTTGCTCGTCTTGGTGGCGATGAGTTCGTCGTGATGCTGGAAGACCTGAGTGAACAATCGCTTGATACTGCAACGCAGACTAAAATTATTGGCAATAAAATCATGGCCACTCTAAATCTGCCTTATCAGCTTGAAAACCATGAATATCATAGTACACCCAGCATCGGCGTCACCTTATTTAGCGGCCAGGAACAATCAAGCGAAGAACTGTTAAAACAGGCTGATATTGCAATGTACCAAGCAAAAAGCTCAGGCCGTAACGCCCTGCGCTTTTTTGATCCTCAAATGCAGGCAAACATTAATACCCGCGCTGCCTTGGAAGAAGATTTACGCCTGGCCTTGAAAGATCAGCAATTTATACTCCATTATCAACCGCAAGTTCATCATAACGGTCAGATCATCGGTGCAGAAGTACTTATCCGCTGGCTACATCCCTTGCGTGGCTTGATATCTCCCGCAGAATTTATCCCGCTGGCTGAAGAAACCAGCCTGATATTACCCGTTGGGGAATGGGTATTAAAAACAGCTTGCGCACAACTTAAAATCTGGGAAGGCAATGAGTATACGCGACATTTACAATTGGCTATTAATGTCAGTGCACGCCAATTTCATCAGGCCGATTTTGTAGCGCAAGTGAGTCAAGTTTTGAAATTTAACGCTATTAACCCGACCATGCTTAAGCTGGAACTGACTGAAAGTTTAGTACTTGATGATATTGATGACACAATCATCAAGATGAATGCGCTA